>NZ_JBHWBZ010000005.1:230740-234081 GCF_042735475.1 Kitasatospora sp. NPDC059577
TGGTGTGTGCCTGATTCTGTCTTTCGAGTTAGTCCGTTCTGAGCAGACGTAGTCACCCCCGTCGTGCGGCTGTGGCCGTAGGGGGGTCGCTTGGTCTGGTCGGGGCACCCCGGCGCCGGAGTTCCTACGCGGTCGCGCGGTGGTCCGGGTCGTGCATCTCGCCGATCAGCTCCTCCAGGACGTCCTCCAGCATGACCACGCCGAGCGTGCGCCCGTCCTGGTCCAGCACGGCGGCCAGGTGGCAGGCCGCGCGGCGCATCGCGCCGAGGGCGTCGTCCAGCGGGAGGCCGCCGCGCAGCACCGTGATCGGCCGCCACAGGCGGGCCGGGACCGGCGCCGAGGGGTCCTCCACGTCGAGGAGGTCCTTGAGGTGGATGTAGCCGAGGTAGCCGTGCCCGGCCGGGTCGCCGTCGGTGACCGGGAAGCGCGAGAAGCCGGTGCGCAGGGCGAGTTCCTCGACCTCGGCGGCGGTCGCCTTGGTGTCCACGGTGACCAGTTGCTCGGGTTCCAGCAGCACCTCGGTGACCGGGCGGCGGCCCAGCTCCAGGGCGTCCTCCAGGCGTTCCTGGCGCTCCTCGTCGAGCAGACCGGCGTCCCGGGAGTCGACCAGCAGGTACATCAGCTGCTCGGTGGTGAAGACCGACTCGACCTCGTCCTTGGCGTCCACCCGGAACAGCCTCAGGATGCCGTTGGCGAAGGCGTTCAGCAGCCGGATCACCGGGGCGAGCCAGCGGGCCAGCCGGTCCAGCGGCGGGCCGAGCCAGAGCGCGGCCCGTTCCGGGCCGGCCATCGCCATGTTCTTCGGCACCATCTCGCCCATCACCATGTGCAGGAACACCACGACGGCGAGCGAGATCCCGTACGAGAGCGGGTGCATCAGGCCGGGCGGCACGCCGATCGCGTGGAACGGGCCCTCCAGCAGCGAGGCGATGGTCGGCTCGGCGAGCGCACCGAGGCCCAGCGAGCAGACGGTGATGCCGAGCTGGGCCGCGGCCAGCATCGCGGAAACGTTGGACAGCGCGTGCAGCACGGTGCGGGCGCGCTTGTGCCCGGACTCCGCGAGCGGCTCGATCTGGCTGCGGCGCACGGACACGACCGCGAACTCGGCGCCGACGAAGAAGGCGTTGCCGAGCAGGAGCAGGAGCGCGACGGCCAGTTGGAGCGCGGTCATCGGAGGTGCTCCCCGTCCTCGCCGAACGAACCGGGCGCGGAGGTGCGCTCCACCCGGACCCGGCTGGTGCGGTGGCGGTCGACACCGGTCACGGTGAGGCGCCAGCCGGGCAGCCCGGCCTGCTCGCCGACCTCGGGGAGCTTGCCCAGCAGGTCGGCGACCAGGCCGGCCAGCGTCTCGTACGGGCCGTCCGGGGCGTTCAGGCCGATGCCCTCCAGCTGGTCGAGCCGGGCGCGGCCGTCGGCCTCCCAGACCGGCAGGCCGTTGACCGGCGGCAGCGGGAACAGTTCGGGGTGGTCGTCGGGGTCGTGCTCGTCCTGCACCTCGCCGACGATCTCCTCGACGATGTCCTCGACGGTCACGACGCCGGCGGTGCCGCCGTACTCGTCGACCACGATGGCCATCGGCTGGAGCCTGCGCAGCCGGTCGAGCAGCACCTCGGCGGGCAGCGTCTCGGGCACCAGCAGCGGCGGCGAGGACAGGTCGGCGACCCGCACCAGGCCACGGCGGGCCGCCGGGACGGCGAGGGCGTCCTTGAGCGTCACGGTGCCGGTGACCTCGTCCAGGCTGTCGGTGTAGACCGGGAAGCGGGACAGGCCGGTGGCCC
This sequence comes from Kitasatospora sp. NPDC059577, assembly GCF_042735475.1. NCBI lineage: Bacteria > Bacillati > Actinomycetota > Actinomycetes > Kitasatosporales > Streptomycetaceae > Kitasatospora > Kitasatospora sp. NPDC059577. The sequence goes on from NZ_JBHWBZ010000005.1 coordinate 232,519, forward strand.
TGGTCAGGTTGACGACGTCGGAGGCGGTGGCGTCGCGCTGGAGCGCCGCCACGTCGACGCGCGGGGTCATCACGGACTCGGCGGTCAGCTCGCTCAGTCCCAGGGTCCGGACGAACAGGGTCGCCGACTCCTCGTCTATCGCACCGGCCTTGGCCGAGTGCCGGGCCAGCGAGACCAGCTCGGCCGGGGTCCGGGCGTGGTCCAGTTCCTCCTGCGGCTCGACGCCGAAGGCCCGGACCGTACGGTCCGCCGCGCCGTTGAGGAAGCTGATCAGCGGACGGCAGACGAAGGAGAAGGCCATGTGCGGGGCGGCGACCGCACGGGCCACCTGCAGCGGGCGGGAGATCGCCCAGTTCTTCGGGACCAGCTCGCCGATCACCATCTGCACGACGGTGGCCAGCACCATGCCGACGATCACGGCGACGCCGCGGGCGGCCGCCGCGGGCACGCCGAGGGCGGACATGACGGGCGAGAGCAGCGTCGACACGGCCGGCTCGGCGAGCATGCCGACCACCAACGAGGTGACGGTGATGCCGAGCTGGGCTCCGGAGAGCTCGAAGGAGAGGTGTCGCAGGGCCCTGGCGACGCGGCCGGACTGGGCGTCGCCCGCCGCGGCGGAACGTTCCACCGCCCCGCGCTCGACGGTCACGAAGGCGAACTCGGCGGCCACGAAGAGGCCGTTGGCGAGGATCAGGAGAACGGCTGCGAGCAACAGCAGCCAGGCGGTGATCACAGTGCCGCTCGCCTTCCGGTGACCGGAAGTGGGGCGGCGCAGGTACTACCGGACGGATCGTCCATCGAGGGGGAGTGTCACTCCTCAGGTCGGTGCGGTCGGTCGCTTTCGGGCAGGGCGGACTTTGCCCCGCTTTTACCAGCGTAGACCATACCCGGACGGACGTAAGGGGGAGTGTCGGGCCCTCCCGGCGCCGGAACCGCAGGTCGGAGGGCGCCGTGCCCCACCCCGCCCGCGGACCGGACTCAGGCCTCGGCGTGGTACTCGACGAGGTCGCGCAGCGCGCGGGCGTCCGCGATCGCCTGCTCCTTGCCGACGCCGGGCTGGATGCCGACCGCCGCCAGCGAGGTGCCGTCGGCGAGGTCGAGGGTGGCCCACGGGTCGCCCTGGCGGAGGTTGACCCGGACGATCTCGGCCCAGGCGAGCCGACGGCTGCGCACGAAGTTGACCACCGTCACGCCGCTCGCGTCGGCGCTCACCCGGGGGCGGGCCAGCATCAGGCCGACGGCGGCGAACAGGACGCCGCTGGAGATCATCATGATCCGGTCGTTGAGCTGCCAGTTCTCCGGGAGCAACACGGCCAGCACCGCGAACAGCACCACCAGCACGACACAGACCGGCAGCAGCACGATGCGGGTGCGGCGCGGCGCCCAGGTGACGGGGAACTCGACGGGCGGCGTGGACACGGGGGTCTCCGGGTGGTTCTGGTGGCGGCAGCGCGACGGGGGGGGGGGGCCCACAGCGGGGCACCCCCCCCCCGCAACAGAAATTTAAGAGCCAAAGGGAGGAGAGGGCCAGGGGCGAAGGGGGGGGGTTTGTTGGAAAAGATG
>NZ_JBHWBZ010000005.1:234091-263514 GCF_042735475.1 Kitasatospora sp. NPDC059577
CTCGTGTGGGGGGGCGGCCCCCCCCATTTCTCTCTGACACACCGGCGCGGCTCTCTCACCGGTGTCACTCGGGGTTTTGGGGGGCCGGCCCCGGGGGGGGGGGGGCCCCGCGGCCCGCCCCCCCCGCCCCATTGAACCGTTCTTTACTCTCGCGCGGGCGAGCAGGTCAGAGGCGGCAGGCGTGGATGTTGGTGACCAGGATGGCCCGGGCACCGATGCCCCACAGGTCGTCCATGATCCGCTGGGCCTCCTTGCGGAGCACCATCGCGCGGACCGCGACCCAGCCCTCGGTGTGCAGCGGCGAGACGGTCGGCGACTCCAGGCCCGGGGTCAGCCCCACGGCGGCGCCGACGTTCTCGGCGCGGATGTCGTAGTCCATCAGCACGTAGCGGCGGGCCACCAGCACCCCCTGGAGGCGGCGCAGGAACTGCTCCACCCGCGGGTCCTCGCCGGCGCCCTTGGGACGGATCACCACGGCGTCCGAGATCAGGATCGGCTCGCCGAAGACCTCCAGGCCGGCGTTGCGCAGGCTGGTGCCGGTCTCCACCACGTCGGCGATCACGTCGGCGACGCCCAGCTGCACCGCGGTCTCGACCGCGCCGTCCAGCTTGGTGACCGTCGCCTTCACGCCGTGGTCGGCCAGGTGCTGCTCGACCAGGCCGGTGTACGAGGTCGCGATCCGCAGGCCCTCCAGGCCCTTGACGTCCTCGACCGCCACGCCCTCGGGGCGCGCGAAGCGGAAGGTCGACCCGGCGAAGCCGAGGGCGAGCACCTCCTCGGCGTTGGAGTGCGAGTCCAGCAGCAGGTCACGGCCGGTGACGCCGACGTCCAGACGGCCGGAGCCGACGTAGACCGCGATGTCGCGCGGGCGGAGGAAGAAGAACTCGACCTCGTTGTTCGGGTCGACGAGGACGAGCTCCTTCGGGTCCTTCCGCTGCCGGTAGCCGGCCTCATGGAGCATCTCCGCCGCGGGACCCGAGAGCGAACCCTTGTTGGGGACGGCGATGCGCAGCATGGGAGGTTGCTTCCTTACCTGTAGGGAGGGGTGTGCTCGGCGGAGCGGGAGCCGTCACGGCCGTGCCCGTTCGGCGACGGCCGGGGTCAGCGCGGTCTCTTCAGGGTGCTCAGAGGTACTTGTAGACGTCGTCGAGCGTCAGCCCGCGGGCGACCATCATCACCTGAAGGTGGTAGAGGAGCTGGGAGATCTCCTCCGCCGTCTGCTCGTCCGACTGGAACTCGGCGGCCATCCAGACCTCGGCGGCCTCCTCGACGACCTTCTTGCCGATCGCATGGACGCCCTGCTGGACGAGCTGCGCGGTGCGGGAGGACGAGGGGTCGCCGGTGGCGGCCTTCTGCTGGAGCTCGGAGAAGAGCTCCTCGAATGTCTTCGAAGCCATGATGGGGCCACCTTACGGCGTGCGGGCGGACGGACGGTAAACGGTCCCGGACCGTGGACGGTCCGGTGGACGTCCACGGTCCGGGACCGTGCGCGTTGTCGTCGCGGCGCGGCCGCGGGCGTCGGTGTCAGCGCGCGGCGCGCAGCACCGCGGCGGTGGCGACGGCGGCGGTGACGGCCTCGTGGCCCTTGTCCTCGGCGGAGCCGGGCAGCCCCGCGCGGTCGATGGCCTGCTCCTCGTTGTCGCAGGTCAGCACGCCGAAGCCGACCGGAACGCCGGTGTCGACGCTGACCTGGGTGAGGCCGACGGTGGCTGCCTGGCAGACGTAGTCGAAGTGCGGGGTGCCGCCGCGGATCACCACGCCGAGGGCGACCACGGCGTCGTAGCCGCGGTCGGCCAGGCGCTTGGCGGCGACGGGCAGTTCGAAGGTGCCGGGGACGCGCAGCACGGTCGGCTCGGCGATGCCCAGCTCCTTGAGCGCGCGGTGGGCGCCGTCCATCAGGCCGTTCATCACCCGGTCGTGCCACTGGGCGGCGATGACCGCGACCTTGAGGTCGGCCGCGCCGTCGATGGTCAGCTCGGGGGCTCCGTGACCGCTCATGTTCTGATCCGTTCTCTGTCGGGTGGGTGTGGGTGCTTCAGGAGCCGAGGCCGGGCAGGTCGTGACCCATCCGGTCGCGCTTGGTCTGCAGGTAGCGCAGGTTGTGCTCGCCGGGCGCGATCTCGACCGCCTCGCGCCCCTTGACCTTCAGACCGTGCTCGGTGAGCGCGGTCAGCTTCCGCGGGTTGTTGGTGAGCAGGGTGAGCGAGCGGACGCCGAGGTCCACCAGCATCTGCGCCGCGATGCTGTAGTCGCGGGCGTCGGCGGGCAGGCCGAGGTCCAGGTTGGCGTCGACGGTGTCGCGCCCCTGCTCCTGCAGCTGGTACGCGCGCAGCTTGTGGGCCAGGCCGATCCCCCGCCCCTCGTGCCCGCGCAGGTAGAGCACCACGCCGCGGCCGGCCTCGGCAACCCGCCGCAGCGAGGCCTCCAGCTGCGGGCCGCAGTCGCAGCGCAGCGAACCGAAGACGTCGCCGGTCAGGCACTCGGAGTGGACCCGCACCAGGACGTCCTCGCCGTCCGGCAGCCGGCCGTCCGCGTCGAGACCGCCCGCCACCAGGGCGATGTGCTCGACGCCGTCGATGGTGCCCTCGTACCCGACGGCGGTGAACTCGCCGTGCACGGTGGGCAGGGCGGTGACGGCGGCCCGGTCGACGTGCAGCTCGGTGCGGCGGCGGTAGGCGATCAGGTCCTCGATCGAGATGATCGCGAGACCGTGCTCACGGGCGAAGACGACCAGCTCGGGCAGCCGGGCCATGGTGCCGTCGTCGTTGACCACCTCGGCGATCGCACCCGCCGGCGGCAGGCCGGCGAGCCGCGCCAGGTCGACGGCGGCCTCGGTGTGGCCGGGACGGACCAGCACGCCGCCCTCCACCGCGCGCAGCGGGAAGACGTGTCCCGGGCGGGTCAGGTCGCCGGGCTCGGTGCCGGGCGAGGAGAGCAGCCGGACGGTGCGGGCGCGGTCCGCGGCGGAGATGCCGGTGTCGACCCCCTCGCGGGCGTCCACCGAGACGGTGTACGCGGTGCCCTTGCGGTCCTCGTTGACCTGGGTCATCGGCGGGAGCTTCAGGCGGTCCAGCTCCTCCCCGGTCATCGGGGCGCAGATCACGCCGGAGCTGTAGCGGATGGTGAACGCCATCAGCTCGGGGGTGGCCGCGGAGGCGGCGAAGACGAGATCGCCCTCGTTCTCGCGGTCCTCGTCGTCGACCACGACCACCGCGCGGCCGAGCGCGATGTCGGCGATCGCCCGCTCGACGGGGTCGAGGACGAGCTCGGCCTCGACGGTGCCCTTGTCGGACTGGTTCTCGGTCATGCCGTTGCTCCCTGCGGGACGGTGACGGACTCGGTGCGCGGCTCACGGGTGCTCAGCCACCAGGAGCGGAGGCCGAGCAGCACCAGAACGAAGTAGACGGAGTAGGTGAGGCCGGAGAAGGTGTAACCGCTGTTGAAGGCGAACGGGACACCGACGATGTCGACCGCGATCCAGGCGAACCAGAACTCCACCCAGCCGCGCGCCTGCGCCACCATCGCGGCCAGCGTGCCGACGAAGATGTAGGCGTCCGACCAGGGGCTCCAGGACAGGCTGGGGAACGAGGTGAAGAGCAGGGCGAGCGCGACCGTACCGGCCGCGGTGCCGGCCGCCAGCGTCAGCCGCTCGGGCCAACGGGCGAACCGCACCGCGATGGTGCCGCTGTCCTGGCGGCCCCGGCGCCACTGCGCCCAGCCCCAGGCGGCGGTGGCGATCACGATCAGCTGCTTGCCGATCAGGCCGGGGACGTGGCCGCCGAGGTAGGCGGTGATCAGCACCACGCCGGACAGCAGCTGGACCGGCCAGCTCCAGACCGAACGGCGCCAGCCGAGCGCGAGGCCGGCGAAACCGAGCAGGTTGCCGAACATGTCGGCCCACCTCACGTGTTCACCGAGGACGGTGAACGCTTCTCCGCTGAGCCAGCTCACTCGGACTCCCCCGGGGTCTCGTCGATCGGCAGGTCCTGCGAACCCGGCAGGTTCGGCAGGCCCGGCAAGGTGCGGGACTCCAGGAGGCGCTCGACGTACTTGGCGAGCACGTCCACCTCCAGGTTGACACTCTCGCCGACGGTCCTGGCGCCCAGCGTGGTCAGCGCGAGGGTGGCCGGGATGAGGCTGACGGTGAAGCTGTCCCGGGCCGCCTCCACCACGGTGAGGCTGACGCCGTCGACCGTGATCGAGCCCTTCTCCACCAGGTAGCGGGAGATGGTGTCGGGCAGCGAGAACCGCAGTACCTCCCAGCGCAGTTCGCCGTTCGCGTCGCGCTCGCCGGGCTCGCGGCTCACCAGCCGCCCGGTGGCGTCGACGTGGCCTTGGACGAGGTGACCGCCGAGCCGGGCGCCGAGCGCCATGGCACGCTCCAGGTTGACCCGGGAACCGGGCTTCAGCTCCCCCAGGCTGGAGCGGTGCAGCGTCTCGGCCATCACGTCGGCGCTGAACTCACCGGTGCCCGCCGCCAGTTCCTCCGGGGTGTCGACGACGGTCAGGCACACGCCGTTGACCGCGATGGAGTCACCGTGACCCGCGTCCGTACAGACCACCGGGCCGCGCAGGCGGATCCGCGAGGAGTCGCCGATCTCCTCGATCGACACGACCTCGCCGAGCTCTTCGATGATGCCGGTGAACACCCGGGTTCTCCTCGCGCTTGGGGCGCGGACTCCGGGGCGGCAGAGGGAGATGACACGGACGGGCAACGGCGCACGGGCCGACGGCACGACCCGTCGCCGGGGGTGCCGGAGCCGCCGGGAGATCGCTCGCCCGGCCCGGGAGACACTGCTCCCGGCGTTCACCTGACCGCGGTCCGGTCCGGTAACGATGGACCACGGGTACTGCTCCACGTCCGCCCGCGCACGCCTCCCATCCGGACTTTAACCGTCGGTCCAGGAATTTCACCTGGTCAACCGGCCGCTGGCTGCGGACGGGTCGCGGACTGTAACCGCCGGTTCGGATTTTCACCGACCCCGGAGTGCGCTGAACGTCACTGCTGTTGCGGTCATTCTGCCACGGTCGGCGCAAGGGCAGGGAGTGGCTTCCGCTGTGGCCTGTTTCACGAACGTGCGGGGAATGTGCGACGGGGTGCTACGCGCTCAGTCGGGGATCGGGTCGGTGGCGGAGGCGGGGCCGGGCCGGCGGCCCCGTGGCGGGGGTGGGGGACGGGGACGGTCTGGTGGCGGAGGCGGGCGGCAGGGGCGACGCTGGTAGGTGGGGTCCTGCCGGTCGGCGCACCGAAGCTACGGAGGCGAGCGCGATGGCGAAGTTCATGGACGTCCACCACGGGATGAACGGAATCACGGCGGAGATGCTCAGGCAGGCCCACGCGGCCGACCTGGCGGTCGAGGGCGAGGAGGGCGTCCACTTCCAGCAGGCGTGGGCGGACCCGGAGTCGGGCACGGTGTACTGCCTCTCCGAGGCGCCCTCCAAGGAAGCCGTGCAGCGGGTGCACAGCCGCACCGGGCACCCGGCGGACGAGATCCACCCGGTGCCGTTGACCGTGTGAGTCGTCGACGCCGTCGACCGTGTGGGCCGTCGACGCCGTTGACTGCTGGTCGTCGGCCGCGGGTCACCGTGCGGGTCGTCGGCCGCGGGTCACGGTGTGGCGGGTGCGGTGATCTGCAGGAAGTGGGTGACCTCCGGCGGGTGCGCGAGGTAGCGCAGCTCGCCCTCCGACCAGACCGGCCGGATCCGCCACATCGGCCCGGCGTACCCGCGCAGGGCGGCCTCGTCGCGCCAGCGGCTCACCACCAGCACCCGGTGCCCGTCCTCCTCCGACACCGAGCGCAGCAGCTCGCCGCCGAGACAGCCGTCCGTCCGGCCCAGCTGCGGGATCACCTGGGCCGCCAGGTGGGTGCAGAACTCCTCGACGTGACCGGCCAGCACCTGCCCGGTCCAGATCCTGACGATCACGACCACCACCTCCGGCCGACTGGATCCCCGTGCCCACGACTCGATGCCCTGTGCCCATTATCGGCGGAAAACCGCTGGTGGCGAGGGGTCCAGCCACGATCGGTCCGCACGTCCCGGGGCGGTCGGCCCCGGGTGCGACGGGAGGGCTCCGCTAGATTCCCGGCATGACCACCACACCGGAAGCTGTCACTGCGTCAAGCACCGGACCGGACCGGCCGGGCCGCCTGTTCGATGCCCTCGACGCGGGAGCCCTCAGGGACGCCGCCCAGCTGCGCGAGATCTACGAACAACCCGGCGACCACGCGCGCCGCAAACAGGTCGGCCACCTCCACGACGTCGCACAGCGCCTGATCGCCTGCGCCTCCCTGGTCTTCGTCGCCAGCGCCGACGCCGCCGGACACTGCGACGTCTCCCCGCGCGGCGGGCCGGCCGGGCTGGTCTCGGTGCTCGACGAGTACACCCTGGCCATACCGGACGCCACCGGCAACAAGCGGTTGGACACCCTGCACAACATCCTGGAGACCGGCCGGGTCGGACTGCTCTTCGTCGTCCCGGGCCGGGAGACCACCCTGCGGGTGAACGGCCGGGCCTGCGTCTCCACCGACCCCGAACTGCTGCGCCAGCTGACCGCCGTCGGCAAGCCGCCGCGCAGCGCGATCGTGGTCGCGGTGGAGGAGGTGTACGCCCACTGCCCGAAGTCGCTCCTGCGGAGCTCGGCGTGGAAGCCGGAGAACTGGCTCGCCAAGGACGACCAGCCGAGTTCGGCGGAGGTCACGCTCTCGCACCTGCGGGACGAGTCGCTGACCATCGAGATGATCGAGCAGGCGGAGCGGGAGGCGCTGCTGTACCGGTACGAGTGAGGGCGGGCGGCGGTGCCGCGCGGCGCGGCGCGGCCGTGTGATGTGCCGCGTGCGGGTGCGCGGGTGGGGTCCGCGTCCGCCGGTGGGGCTCCGCGTCTGCGGGTGAAACGCCGGGGCCCGGTGGGCGGGGTGACCGCCCGCCGGGCTCCGCGCACTCAGGCGGCCCTGGGGACGTCCACCACGGCCGCGCCGTCGGCGGCCCGCCGGACGGCCTCGACGCCCTTGTGGGCCGCGTCCTTGCTGGCGTAGCCCTGCCCGGTGGCGACGATCTCGCCGTTGCCCGCCTTGAGCCGGAACCGGTACGTGCCGCCGGAGTCCTCGTAGATCTCGAACTTGCCCGACATCCGGGCCACCTCCTCGTGGGGCTCCGCACGGAGCGCGCGGTGCGCCCGCCGGTCGGCCCCCTGCAGCACGGTGCGCCCGGCGGCGGCGCGGCCGCACCCGGTCGGCGGCCGGTCGGGTGACGACGGCCGCACGGCCGGCCGCCGGCGTGCCGGGGCTGGCGCCGGTGGCTTGAATGGACGGATGGACTGCGTCTTCTGTGCGGTGGTGGCGGGCGCGGAGCCCGCGCACCGGGTGCTGGACGAGGAGGCGGCCGTGGCCTTCCTGGACCGCCGGCCGCTGTTCCCCGGACACGTCCTGGTCGTCCCGCGCGCCCACCACCGCACGCTCGCGGACCTGCCGGCGGACGAGGTCGGGCCGTTCTTCCTCCAGGTGCAGCGGGTGGCGGCGGCGGTCGAGCACGGACTGGGTGCGGCGGGCAGCTTCGTGGCGGCCAACAACCGGATCAGCCAGTCGGTGCCGCACCTGCACGTCCACGTGGTGCCGCGCAATCCGAAGGACGGGCTGCGCGGCTTCTTCTGGCCCCGGCGGGCGTACCCGGACGAGGCGGGCGCGGCGGAGGTCGCGGCCCGGCTGCGGACCGCACTGACCGGTTGAGCCGCAGGCGGCCCCGTACTCGGACCTCCCGTACTCGGACCTCCCGTACTCGGACCTCCCGCACCCGCCGCTCGCGTGCCGTACTCGCCCCTACCGTGCCGGGCGCAGCCGGGCGTACGCCCGGAGGAGCATCCGGGGCGGCCGAAATCCTTTTCGGGTCTGACGAGTCGGCAGGTCGGGCCGCCTAGGCTCACTGTCATGAACGAACTCGCGCGCGTCGTGCAGCAGACGGTCGACCGGCTCGCGGGCCGGCACGTCGGCGCGGTGGTCGCCGGACTGGCCGGCGGGGACACGGAGATCCGCGGCACCGGGGGGACGGGGCCGGGCGGCGGCACCCCCGGGCCTGACACCCTGTTCGAGATCGGTTCCGTCACCAAGGTGTTCACCTCGCTCGTGCTCGCGCGGCTCGCGCTCGACGGCACGGTGCGACTCGACGAGCCGCTCGCCGAGGTGCTCGCCGACGCGCGGGACGGCCGGGTCGTCGTCCCGGCCCGCGGCGGGCAGCCGATCACGCTGCGACACCTGGCCACCCACAGCGCGGGGCTCCCCCGGCTGCCCCGGGGCATGCTGGTGAGGGCGCTGCTCAGGCCCAACGACCCGGACCCGTACGCCCACTGCACCGCCGAGCACGTGCTGGACGGGCTCGCCCGGACCCGTCTGGGGACCGCGCCCGGGCGCGGCTTCCGGTACTCCAACCTCGGCGCCGGGCTGCTGGGCCTGGCCCTCGCGCACCGGGCCGGCACCGGGTACGAGGAGTTGGTGACGCGTGAGGTCTGCGAGCCGCTGGGGCTGGTGGACACCCTGGTGCGGTCGGGCGCCGAGCGGTCCGGGCGGCTCGCGCACGGGCACACCCAGGGCGGCCGGCCGGTGCCCTCCTGGGACATGGCGGCCCTCCCGGGCATGGGCGGGCTCCGGTCCACCGCCGCGGACCTCGCGATACTCCTGCGGGCCCAGCTGGCGGCCGACCGTGAGCCGGAGTCACCGCTGACGCCCGCGATCATGCTCACCCGGGAGACCAGGCACCGGGTCAACCCCTTCGCCTGGATGTACCTGGGCTGGCTCGGCCACCGGCTGCACAGCCAGCAGGGCGGCCACCTGCAGATCTGGCACAACGGCGGTACGGGCGGGTTCCGTTCGTTCGTGGCCTTCGATCCGGAGACGCAGGTGGGCGTGGTGGTGCTGGCCAACACCCGCCGGTCCGTCGATCCGGTGGGGACGGCGCTGCTGCGCCGACTTCAGAAGGACTTCGCGACGGCGGGGTGACCGCGCGGCGGTCGACGGCCGCCCCGGGGCGTGCGGGCCGCCGCCTACGGGGCGCCGTCGCCGCGCGCGGGGCACCGGGGGCGGGCGGGGTGTCGGGGGCGTACGCGGCACCGGGGGCGTGCGGGACAAAGCGGGAGCGCGCGGACCGTCCGGGGCTGCGGCCCGGCGGGACCGGAGCCCCGGGTCGGATTCGCGGCGGGCGGGCGCTCACGCGGCCCGGGGAGGGCCCTGCGGAGGCGTTCCCCCTGCTCATCGGCACCCCGGTGGTGGGGGGTTCCGGGCCGGGGGTGATGATGGCGGGGTCGTTTCGGGCCAAAAGGTGCCGATTGGCACTGTTGCCGGGTCCATGAACGGTCGATGCTGATCCGGCAGATGCGGTTCCGATTGGGGTCCGCCGAGTGAGAGGTGGCCGACGTGGCGGTGGTGTGGTCGCCGACGCGGGTGCGGGCAGTCCGTCCGGCCGAGCCGGTCGGTCAGTCGGGCCGGTTCGACCAGGCCGGGCCGGCCGGCCGGCTCGGGCCGCCGGTGCGCGTGTACCGGCGCTTCCGGCCGGTGCCCCGGCGGGCACGGATCCCGCTGGACGTGTGCACGATCGTCATGGCGGTCGCGGCCTGCCTGACGCTCGGCCAGTGGTGGCCCGCGCCCGTGGTGGTGGCCGTCGCGGTGCTGGCGGCGAGCGGGTACGGCTGGCTGCGGCCGGCGCCCGGGCTGCGGGCGGTCCGGGTCCACGAGGGCGGCCTGGTACTGGTCGCGGCGGACGGCGACGAACGCCCGCTGCCGTGGAGCTCGTTGGAGGCCACCGAGTACTCCCCCGGTGGGCGGCACGGGGAGGGCGAACAGGGCCGGATCTGGCCGGCCGGCGCGAGCGAACCGCTGGTGCTGGATCACCTGCGCGGGCTGGGGCGGCTGTTCCGCGAGCTGGAGGAACGCCTCTCCCCCGGGCTCCGGGCCGCCCTGCACGAAACGCTGCGCACCGAGGGCGGCATCCGGTTCGCCCGGGGCCGGCTGACCGTCACGGCCGGCGGCCTGGTGCACCGGCCGCCGCATCCGCTCGCGGCGACGGAGGCCTACCGGTGGGCGGAGGTCGAGTCGGCCCGGGCCTCCGACCTCGGGGAGCTGGAGATCCGGACGCACTCGGTCGGCCTGCCGCTCACCCTCCCGGTGCCCAACGCCCGCGCGGCAGCGGACTTCCTGACCGAACTCCGGGCGGCAGCAGCCCCCTAGGGGTGCGACGGGCACGACCCGGAAGGGACCGGTCAGCCGCTGAGCCGACGTCAGCTCCACGGCTCGCGACCTACCGTCGCAGACATGAGCCGACTTCGTACCGCCGCCGCGGCAGCCCTGCTGCTCGCGCTGCCGTTGTCCGTCGCCGCTGCCGCCCCGGCCCTGGCCGCACCCGCGCCGCCCGCCTCCAGCCTCACCGCCGATGCCCCGGCCGGCACCCGGGCCGCCGTCCCCATCGAACTCCCGCACCCGACCGGGCCGTACGCGGTCGGACAGGAGGTCCTGCAACTGGTGGACCGGGACCGTCCGGACCCGTGGGTGCCCTCCGCCGGTCCGCGCCGGCTGATGGTCTCGATGTACTACCCCGCGCACGCCGGCACGGGCAGCCCGGCCCCGTACATGACCGACGGGGCGGCCCGAGCGCTGCTGGACGCGAAGCTGCCGGGCAACACCATCCCGACCGAGGCCTTGACCGGCACCCGGACCTGGGCGGAGTCCGGCGCACGCCCGCAGGGCGGCCACTACCCGCTGGTGGTGCTGTCCCCCGGCTTCACCATGCCGCGGACCTCGCTCACCGGCCTCGCCACGGACCTGACCAGCCGCGGCTACGTGGTCGCGCTGGTCGACCACACCTACGAGAACACCGGGACGACCTTCCCGGACGGGCAGACGCTGCCCTGTGTGATGTGCGGCCGGCCCAAGGACTGGGCGCAGGTGGACGAGAACCGGGCGAAGGACGTGTCCTTCGTCATCGACCGCCTGACCGACCGCCCGCACCCGGCCTGGCGCTACGCCCGCATGATCGACCGCGACCGGATCGGCATGGCCGGCCACTCGGCCGGTGGCGCGGCCACCGTCCCGGCCCTGCTCGCCGACGACCGGATCCGGGCCGGAGTGGACCTGGACGGCACGATGGACGTCCCGGTGCCCGCCTCCGGGATCGGCGGCAAGCCGTACCTGATGATGGGCCACCCGCTGGACGGCGGTGAGGACGGCTCCTGGACGGAGAGCTGGCCCAACCTCGACGGCTGGAAGCGCTGGCTGACCGTCGACGGCACCATCCACCCGAGCTTCACCGACTTCCCGGTGCTCCTCGAAGGCCTCGGCCTCCCCCAGGGGCCCGGGGCGACCATCGCGCCCGGGCGCGCCGTCGAGCTCACCCGCCGGTACGTCGGGGCCTTCTTCGACCTGCAGTTGAAGGGCATCGAGCAGCCGCTGCTGGACGGGCCGACCGCCGCCGACCCGGAGGTGCGGTTCCACTCCTGACGGCGGCGTCCGGGGCGAGGCCGTCGGCAGTCCGCCGACGGCCTCGTCCGCGTGCGGTGAGGAGGGGGCGGGGCGGCCGGTCCAGACGGGTGCGGCCGGGTGCATCCGGTCCAGGCGGGTGCGGCCGGGTGCATCCGGTCCAGGCGGGTGCAGCCGGGTGCGGCCGGTTCAGGCGGGTGCGGCCGCCGAGGCGATGGGTTCGAGCAACGGGTGCGGGCGGACCAGGGCGCGGGAGACCGGGTCGTCGCGGAGGCTGCCGCCGCGGACGGGGTTGGGGCGCATGAGGACCCGGTCGGGCGGGACGGGTGCGCCGCCGCAGGCCGGGCAGGCGCCGACGAGGTCGAGGTCGGTGCCGCAGTCGGCGTGCGCGAAGAGGTGGTGCGGGCCGCCCTCGGTGGCGTGCCGGCCGCCCCAGCGGCTCAACTGGTAGAGCGGCCCCCAGAGTTCGAGGCCGGTGTCGGTGAGCAGGTAGCCGTGGCGCAGCGGCGTCTGCAGGTAGGGCTCCTTGCGCAGCACACCGGCCGCGACCAGGGCGTTGAGGCGGGCGGTGAGGACGGCGCGCGGGATGCCGAGGTGGGTGAGGAAGTCGTTGAAGCGCTGCACGCCGTAGAACGCGTCGCGGACGATCAGCAGGCTCCAGCGTTCGCCGACCACCTCCAGGGCGCGGGCCAGTGCGCAGTCCTGCAGTTCGTAGTCGGTTCCCAGGGCCATGGGCGTCAGCCTAGTCCACACCCCCTATGGGTTCAATGAACAGACCGATGGTGCTAGCGTGCGACTTGCGCCGAAGGTTCATTCACCAGACTCATAGCCGGGGACCCGCTGGTGGATCGCCGGTCCCGTCCCGGAGGGAACACCCCATGCCCCTCGCACCGACCACCTCGCCCCCCGACGGCCACGTCGCCCCCGCTCACCGCGTCCGGCCCGGTGCCACACTCGCGACCACCGCGGCCGCGACCGCGCTGACCACCGTGGCCTACACCGCCCCCACCGCCTCGCTCGCGGCCACCGCGCAGGCCGCCCACCTGGACGCCGCCGGCCGCACCTGGATCCTCACCGGCACCCTGGTCGGCATCTCGGCGTTACTGCTCACCGCCGGGAGCCTGGCCGATGACCACGGCCGCAAGCGGGTCTTCACCATCGGCGTGCTGCTCCTCGCCGCCGCCGAGGCACTGGCCGCACTGACGCCCGGCGGCGCCGTCTACCTGACCGCCCGGGTGCTCCTCGGCGTCGCCTCGGCGGCCGTCCTCGCCCCGGCGCTCGGCCTGATCAGCCACGCCCACCCGACCGGGCCGGAACGGATCCGGGCGCTGGGCGTCTGGGGCGCGGCCGTCGGCCTCGGGATCGCGGTCGGACCGGTCTACGGAGCGCTCGTCCAGCAGTGGGCCGGGTGGCGTGCGGTCAGCGCCGGGATCGCCGTGGCCTCGGCCGTCGTGGCCGCCTGCGCCGTCACCGCCCTCACCGAGTCACGGGCCGAGCGGCCGCGCGCGCTCGATCCGTACGGCGTGCTCGCACTGGCCGCCGGAACGTCCCTGCTGATCGCGGGCCTGGCCGAGGGCCGCACCGGCTGGACGCAGCCGGTGGTGCCGGCCCTGCTGGTGAGCGGGGTGCTGCTGCTGGCGGCGTTCGCCGCGGTCGAGGCGAGGACGGCGGAGCCGATGCTGGACCTCACGCTGTTCCGCAGCCCCGGCTTCCTCGCGGCCACCGGCGGGGCCCTGTTCACCGGACTGTCGCTGGTCGGCTTCATGAGTTACCTGCCCACCCTGCTGCAAGGCGTGCTCGGCCTGTCCGGGCCGGCCGCGGGCGGCGTGCTGGCGTTGTGGTCGGGCCTGTCGGTGGTGTCCGCACTGCAGGCCCGACGGCTGGCCGCACACCTGTCGGCCACCGCGCAGGTCGCCCTCGGCCTGCTGGTCTGCGGAGTGGGCGAGCTGGGCCTGTACGGGCTCACCCCCGACTCGTCCTGGCTGCGGCCGGCACCGGGCCTCGCGGTCGCGGGCATCGGCAGCGGGGTGCTCAACGCGGCCCTGGCCCGGCTGGCGGTCGGCAGCGTCCCGGCGCACCGGGCGGCGATGGGCTCCGGCGCCAACAACACCGCCCGCTACCTGGGTTCGGCCCTCGGAGTGGCGGTCACGGTCGCCGTCACCGGCTCCGCCCGCCCGGGCGCACCGGGCCCCGACGCGGCGGCCCGCGCACTGGCAGCGGGTGCCGACCGGGCCGTCCTGGTCGCCGCCGCCCTCTGCCTGGCCGGCGCCCTGCTCGCCCTCGCCGCCCGCACCGCCGAACGCCGCGCGGCCGCTCGCCCTGAGACGGCGGCAGACGCGGAGGCGAAGGCAGACGCGGAGGCAGCCGCGGAGGCAGAGGCGACAGGACCCTCCCGGAAGTCTGCGCCTACGCGGTGACACCGGAAGTCGACCCCCGGGACGACCGTGACCGGCCCCACCCTCGCACCCCGGCCACCGCGCCGTTCCCGACCTGGGCCGAGCGGCACCCGCGCAGGAAGGCGACCGCGCCGACGCCCCGGGCACCGCCCGCACGACCCGCACGACGCACGGGCAGCGGAGTGACGCACGGGCAGGGGAGTGACGCACGGGCGGACCGGAACACGTGCTCCGGCCCGGCGTTCCCAACCCCGGACCGCACCAAGGCGGGCGGCAGGCCGCCCCGCACGCGAGAAGTCGACGGGGTCGACTTCCTGCGCACCGAACGGGCAA
Source organism: Kitasatospora sp. NPDC059577 (assembly GCF_042735475.1). Taxonomy (NCBI): domain Bacteria; kingdom Bacillati; phylum Actinomycetota; class Actinomycetes; order Kitasatosporales; family Streptomycetaceae; genus Kitasatospora; species Kitasatospora sp. NPDC059577. The sequence continues at coordinate 248,277 of NZ_JBHWBZ010000005.1, forward strand.
GCCCGTGGAGACGAGAACCGGCAGACGACCCGACCGCCGGCCACCCGACCGGGCAAATCCCGGTGCCTCGCTGTGGCCGAGCGCAATCTTCCCGGGTCCGCCTGTCGCCGGTGGTGGGGGCGGTACCTGGAAGGTCGGTCCGGTCCTCCTCGGCAAGGGCGGTGCGGCACCCGCACAGGAAGTCGACCGGGCCGGCTTCTCGCGTGCCGGGTGCGCGGGAGCGCGGCAGCGGGCGGGCTGGGCGGAAGGCGTTGTCGTTCTGACGTGCGAGGATCCCGCGCATGAGCACCGTGGACGTGGCTTGGCCGGACGGGACCGACTCGGGGTTGTTCGTGCTGTGCCCGGAAGCGGCCGTCGAGAGGTGGGAGGGGTGCCAGGAGGCGCTGGTGGAGGCCGCCGCGGACTACGCGGCCGCCTACCCGGCGCCCGGGTACGGCGACGTGCTGGTGCTGGGCGGGGAACCGCTGCCGGTGGGGTGGCTGCCCGAGGAGCGGGTGTTCGTCCGGCCGCTGAGCGTGGAGTGTTCGGACGCTGTCCGGCCGCTGGTGCGCGAGGCGCTGCGGTCGGGTGTCCGGGAGGACGGGCCGGTGCTCGATCCGGCCGCTGGGCGGCACCTGCTCGTCGACGTGTTCCAGGACGGCGAGGAGGCCTTGGAGGGCGGCGAGTACCTGACGGTCGAGGTGCCGCCCGGGCACTACCTGGTCCAGTCGTTGGGGGCCGAGGCCGGGCGGTGGCCGGAGTTCCACCTGGAGCGCCTGCTGCCTCGGTGAGCGGCGCCGCCCGGGGCCGCGTGCGAAGATGGCAGGGCTGGTGGGAACGATCTCCGGACGCCTCTGGGACGGTTCTCTGGCCATGGTCGACGACAACTCGCAGCGCGCGGGGGAACCGCAGCAGGACGCCCTGCTGATGGTGCCGATCGCCACGGCGCTGATCGCGGCCGACGGGCGGATCCTGCACTGGAGCAGTGACGCCGAGGCACTGCTCGGTCACCGCGCGCAGGACGCGGTCGGGGCGAAGGCGGCCAAGCTGCTGACCACCGACGAGGGACGGCCCGAGGTCCTGCGGCTGTTCCAGCAGATCCTGGAGGGCCGCGCCTGGACCGGCGTGTTCCCGGTCCGCCACCGCGACGGGCACCTGGTGACCCTGGAGTTCCGCACCCACCCGATCCGTGGCCCCGGCGGTGAACCGCTGGTGCTGGCGGTCGCCTCCGAGGTGACCACGCTGCGCCGGATCCAGGCGGACCTGGCCGTCCTGGACGGGTTCTTCACCCAGTCCCCGGTCGGCATGGCCGTGTACGACACCGAGCTGCGCTTCATCCGGTTGAACGAGGCACTGGCCCGGATCAACGGCCTCCCCACCGAACAGCACCTGGGCCACCGGATCACCGAGTTGCTGCCCGGGATCAACGGCTCCGAGTCCGAGGCGGTGATGCGCCGGGTGCTGGAGAGCGGAGAGCCCGTGGTGGACACCCGCTCGCACGGCCGCACCCCGGGCGACCCGCAGCACGACCACGCCTGGTCCGCCTCCTACTTCCGGCTGGAGGACCGCAGCGGCCGGGTGCTCGGGGTGAGTTCGACCGTCGTCGACGTCACCGGCCGGTTCCGGGCCGACGCCCGGGCGGCCCGCGCCCAGGAGCGGCTCGCGCTGCTGGTCGACGCGACCGCCTCCATCGGCACCACGCTCGACCTGCGGCAGACCGCGCGCGAGCTGGCCGACGCGATGGTGCCCAGGGTCGCCGACATCAGCGGGGTGTTCGCGCTGGAGGCGCTGGTGGCCGGCCGCACCGTCGAGCCACCCACGGCGGGCGCCCCCCAGCTGGTGCGCCGGCTGGCACTGGCCACCGCCGACCCGCTCTACCCGGCCGACGCGCTGCCGGTGGACACCGTGTACGAGCTGCCCGCGGACTCCCCGTACGCCCGCGCCCTGAGCAGCGGGCGGACGGTGGTGATCCCGTCCTGGGAGCTGCCGATGCTCAGCAGCGGCATCAACGAGAGCCGCCGGCAGGCCTTCCTCGGCGACCGTCCGCGCTCGGTGCGGATCACCCCGCTGGTGGCGCGCGGCACCACGCTCGGCATGGTGGTGTACTCGCGGCGCGGCGAGCGCGAGTCCTTCGCGGAGGCGGACATCACGCTCGGCGACGAACTGTCCTCGCGGGCCGCCGTCGCGATCGACAACGCCCGGCTGTACCTGCGCCAGCACCAGACGGTCCTGGCCCGTCAGCAGGCGCTGCGCGAGGCGAAGGCCGCGCAGGAACGCCTGGCCCTGGTCAACGTGGCCTCCACCCGGATCGGCACCACACTCGATCTCGCCCAGACCGCGCAGGAGTTGGCCGAGGTGGCGACGCCCCGGCTGGCCGACACGGTGGTGGTGGAGGTGCTGGAGGAACTGGTCCGCGGCGAGCGCGAGGCCCGTGCGCCCGCGGACGGTTCGGCGCTGCTGCGGCGGATGGCCTTCCACTCGGTGCACGGCTCGACCCTGCAGCCGATCGCCCGCACCGGCAACGTGCACCGGTTCCGGCCCACTTCGCCGTACGCGTGGAGCCTGGCGCACCGCAAGCCGGTGCTGGTGCCGCGGATGGACGAGCAGGGCATGGCCTGGTTCGCCGACGACCCGGTGCGCACCGCCGCGGTCCGGGAGCAGAACGTGCGCTCGTTCATGGTGGTCCCGCTGATCGCGCGCGGCACCCCGGTCGGCGTCGCGGGCTTCTACCGGACCCTGGTGGAGCGCCCGTACGAGGACGACGACGTCGCGCTGGCCGGGGAGTTGGCGGTGCGGGCCGCCGTCTCCATCGACAACGCGCTGCTGTTCACCCGCGAGCGCGACGCGGCAGCCGCCCGGCAGCGGGCGCTGGACGAGGCCTGGGCCGCCCAGCAGCGGCTGTCGCTGCTGAACGAGGCCAGCAACCGGATCGGCACCACGCTCGATCTGCACCGCACGGCCCAGGAGTTGGTGGAGGTGGTGATCCCGCGCTTCGCCGACTTCGTCACCGTGGACCTGCGCGACGCCGTGCTCAGCGGCGAGGAGCCCGGGTCCGTCCCGGCCGAGGGCCGGGTCCTGATGCGGGCCGTGGCGGTCGGCGAGTCGGCCCAGGACGGCACCATGACGGAGGCCGCCGACCAGGTCGGCGAGACCTCGCACTCCGCCCAGTTGTACGCGCAGAGCCTGCGCACCCGCCGCTCGATCCTGGTGTCCGAGGTGAACGAGGCGGAGCTGCGCCGGATCGTCGCCTCCCCCGACCGGGTGCAGCCGGGGCTGGAAGCCGGGGTGCACTCGTACCTGATGGTGCCGCTGATGGCGCGCGGACACGTGCTGGGCGGCGCGGAGTTCGTCCGCACCCACAATCCGCTGCCGTTCGGCTCCGCGGACCGCTCGCTGGCCGAGGAACTGGCCGCCCGCACCGCGCTCGCGATCGACAACGGCCGGCTCTACCGCCGGGAGCGGGACACCGCGCTCATGCTGCAGCGCAGCCTGCTGCCGCAGGAGGTGCACCGCACCCTCGGTCTGGACATCGCCTACCGCTACCTGCCCAGCAGCGTGGTCAGCGAGGTCGGCGGCGACTGGTTCGACGTGGTACCGCTCTCCTCGGGGCGGGTCGCCCTGATCGTCGGCGACGTCATGGGCCACGGCATCCGGGCCGCCGCGACCATGGGCCAACTCCGCACGGCAGCGAGGACGTTGATCACTCTCGACCTGGACCCGGCCCGGGTCCTGCACCGGCTGGACGAAGCCACCACCGCCGTCGGCGAGGGCCAGTTCGCCACCTGCGTCTGTGTGGTCTACGACCCGGTGGACCGCCACTGCACCGCGGCCAGCGCCGGACACCTGCCGCCCGTGGTCGCCGACACCGAAGGGCGGGCGCACCTGATCGAGCTGCCGACCGGCACCCCGCTCGGGGTCGGTGGAGTCCCCTTCGAGAACGCCGAGTTCACCCTCCCCGAGGAGGGCATCCTGACGCTCTACACCGACGGACTGGTCGAGCGCCGGGGCCGCGACATCGACGAGGGACTGCGGCTGCTCTGCCACACGGTCGCCGACCGGCACCACTCGCTGGAGCAGACCTGCGACGCCGTCCTGGCCCGGCTCACCGGCCGCACCAGCGAGGACGACATCGCCGTCATCATGGCGCAGGTCCGCCCGTACGGCGCCGACCGGATCGCCACCCTCCCGCTCACCGGCGACCACGCGATGGTCGCGCACTCGCGCCGCTTCACCCGCGAGACCCTGGAGGCCTGGGGCCTCGGCGCGCTGGTCGACTGGGCCGAACTGCTCACCAGCGAGCTGATCACCAACGCCCTGGTGCACGCCGGGTCCCCCACCCAGCTGCGGCTGTTCTGCAACCGGGTGCTCACCGTCGAGGTCGCCGACCGGGAGACCGAGACGCCCCGGATCCGGCGCGCCCGCACCGAGGACGAGGGCGGCCGGGGCATCCACCTGGTCAACGAGCTCGCGCACCGCTGGGGCAGCCGCCGGACCGACGGCGGCAAGGTGGTCTGGTTCGAGCTGGAACTGCCCCCGGGGGCCCCACCCACTGCATGAACAACGGACGGTTGTCGGGCCGCCGCGCCGGTTGTTGGCCCGGCGGACCGCCCCGGCGGTTACCTGGTGCCACGGCGGGACAGCCCCGACCGGACGGACCAGAGGAGCCACCGTGAACCACCCCGACGCCCGCACCGTCGTCACCGACTACGTCAACCTCATCGCGGCCGGCGAACGCGAGGCCGCGATCGCCCTGTTCGCCGAGGACGCCACCTGGACCTACCCCGGACACCTCCCCATCTCCCGCACCTGGCAGGGCAAGCAGGAGATCTTCGGCGACTTCCTCGGCCGGATCGGCGACTACTTCGCCCCCGACGGCCTGCCCGTCATCACCCTCACCCACGTCCTCGCCGACGGCCCGCAGGCGGTCGCCGAGTGGACCACCGTCGGCAGGGCCGCCAACGGCGAACCGTACGAGAACCACTGCCTGGGCGTCTTCACCGTCGAGAACGGCCGCATCACCGCCGTCCGCGAGTACCTGGACACCGACCACGTCGCCCGCACCCTGCTGGCCTGACCGGCGGGGCAGCGGGCCGGCGGGGCCGCGGGCCAGCGGACGGACGGGCCGGCGGGGCAGCGGACGGACGGGCCGGCGGGGCAGCGGGACAGCGGGGCAGCAGGCCGACTCTCGGGCAGGCGGACGGACGGGCCGGCGGGAGACGCGGCGCGGGCCGACGCCGCGCTCAGTCCGGCAGCAGGAGGTTGACGTCGCCGAACTCGTGCCACAGGTAGCGGTGTCGCACCGCGGCGCGGTAGCAGGCCGTGAGGAGGGGGCGGCCGGCGACGGCGGCGAGCATCAGGAGGTGGGAGGCGCGGGGCTCGTGCCAGCCGGTGAGCAGGCCGTCGACGGCGCGGACACCGCGTTCGGGGGTGATGACCAACTCCGTCCAGCCGTCGGCCTCCCGGAGGGTGCCGTCCGGATCGGCGGCCGACTCCAGGGCGCGGACCACGGTGGTGCCGACGGCGATCACCCGGCCGCCGCCGGCCCGGACGTGGCCGGCCAGGCGGGCGGTGGCGGCGGGGACGTGGAAGCGCTCGGCGTACGGGGCCTCGTGCGCCTCGGGCGAGGCCACCCCGGTGTGCAGGGTGACCGGCGCGACGAGCACGCCCCGGCCCGCCAGCCGGGCCACCACCTCGGCGCTGAACGGGCGGGCCGCGCTGGGCATTTCACTGCTACCGGGGACGGTCGCGAACACCGTCTGGTAGGCGTCGATCGGCCAGTCACGGTCCACGTAGCCGTACCGGATCGCCCGGCCGTGCTCCGCCAGGTAGGGCAACAGGTCTGCGGGCAGGGTGAGTTCGGCGTACCAGAGGCGGGCGGTGAAGGCCCGGGTCAGCACCGCCGCACCGTCGGCGGGCAGGGCGACCCGCAGCCCCGCGCAGGCCGGGGACTCCGCCGGCGGGTAGTACGCCGCCGCCTCCCCGGGGACGACGCGGCGCAGCTCGACCAGGTGGGAGCCGTACCGGTCCGGCTGGGCGGAGGAGAGGTGCAGCGCGACGGGCGTGCCGTCGGGCAGTCGGCCGGGCAGCGCGGCGGGGAGGGTGGCCGAGTTGTTGACCACCAGGAGGTCCCCCGGGCGCAGCACTTCGGGCAGGTCGGTGAAGCGGCGGTGCTCGACGCCGCCGGTGGCGCGTCGGCCGACCAGCATCCGGACGTCGTCCCGGGCCGCGCCGCGGGCCTCCGCCGGTGCGCGGGCGGAGAGTTCGGGCGGAACGGTGAGGTCGAGGCCGAGGTCGGCGGGTGCGGTCATCGGTCACCCGCGTCCGTGGCCTGGGCCGCCTGGGCCGCCGGGGCGATCTGCGCGGCCAGGTCCTCGGCCAGGTAGCGGCCGGACGGGGTGCGGTCGCGGACCAGGCCGAGCAGGACCGGCACCACCTCCTCGGGGAGCGGCTCGCCGGAGATGTCCTCGCCCGGGCCGGCCTCCTGGAGCATCCGGGTGCGCATGCTGCCCGGGTCGACGGCCCAGACCCGCAACTCCGGCTCCTCCTGGGCGAGGACGGCGGTCGCGAGGTCGAGCGCGGCCTTGCTGGCGCCGTAGCCGCCCCAGCCGGCGTAGGGCACCACGGCGGCGTCGGAGCTGATGTTGAGGACGGCGCCGGCGTGCCCGCGCAACTGGGGCAGGACGAGCTGGGTGAGGGCGATCGGGGCGAGTGCGTTGACCTCGAAGGTCTCCAGCAGGTCCGGCAGCGGGTGGTCGGCCAGGCGGGGCAGCGGCCGGGAGCCGGGGGCGGGCGCGCCGTTGAGCGTGCCGGCGTTGTTGACCAGCAGGCTCGCCCCGCCGAGCCGCTCGGCGGCTTCGGCCAGGTGCGCGCGGTGGTCGTCGTCGACGACGCTGCCGGGCAGGGCGACGACCTTGGTGACGGCGGCCAGGTCCGCCTCGGCGGCGGCGAGGGCGGCGGCGCCCCGGGCGGTGATCACCAGCTGCCAGCCGTCGGCGGCGAGGGCGCGCGCGAGGGCCAGGCCGAGCCCCCGGGAGGCGCCGGTGACCAGGGCGACGGGGGCGGTGTGCGGTGCGGCGGTGCGCTGTGCTGCGTTCATGCCGCAACGATCCCGCCGCCGGGCGGGCGGCGGATCGGCCCCCGGGACCGGGACCGGGTCGGACGTTCGCCCTAGATCGACGGAACGTCCTAGGACCTCCTCGTCCACCGGTCGGGTCCTGGCCTACGGGCCGGATACCGGCGACGACGGCGACGGCGAACCCCCGACGCCCGGGCGGCGAACGGGATCGGACGGTGACCGCGATCCTGCCGACGGCCCGCCCGTCCAGGAGCCGACGGACGGCCTGCAACCCCGTCGGTGACCCGGTCCGGCCGACCGGCCGACGGGCGTACCGACCTACCGGCCCGCGGGCCCACGGGCCCACCGGCCTGACCGCCCCACGGGCCTACGGCCGGGGCCGGGACCCGCCGCCGGAGCCCTCGGACCAGCCCTGCGGATCGGTCCACGCGGCCAGGGTGCGACGGCTCTCGAAGCGGCGTTCGCGGCCGGTCAGCGGATCGGTGAACTCGACCACCGTGGCGAGCAGTTGCAGCGGGCGGCGAAAGTCGTCCGGGGCCGGCTCGGTGAGGACCACCGGGTACACCGGGTCGCCGAGGATCGGCAGTCCGAGGCCGCTCATGTGCAGCCGCAGCTGGTGGGTGCGGCCGCTCAGCGGGAGCAGCCGGTAGCGGGCGAGGCCGTCGCGCGGCTCCAGCAGCTCGATCCGGCTCTCGCTGTTCGGCGGCGCGTCCAGCTCCTGCGCCGCGATCACCCCGCGCTCCTTGACGATGTGGCTGCGCACGGTGCGCGGCAGGCTCAGCTCCGGGTCGTACGGGGCGATCGCCTGGTACTCCTTGCGCACCAGGCGGTCGCGGAACAGCGTCTGGTAGGCGCCGCGCTCCTCCGGGCGCACGATGAACATGGCCAGGCCGGCGGTCAGCCGGTCGAGGCGGTGCGCGGGGCTGAGCTCGGGCAGGCCGAGGGTGTGCCGCAGCCGGGAGAGCGCGGTCTCGGTGACGTGCCTGCCGCGCGGGGTGGTGGCCAGGAAGTGCGGCTTGTCGACGATCACCAGGTGCTCGTCGCGGTGCAGCACGGCCAGGTCGAACGGGACCGGGACCTCCACCGGGAGGTCGCGGTGGAACCACAGGTGCGCGCCGGGGCGGAACGGTTCGTCCGGGGCGACCGGGCCGTGCTCGCCGACGATCTCGCCGTCGCGCAGCGCCGCGTCGATCCGCTCGGCCGGAACGGCGGGCAGTCGCTCGACCAGGTGCTCCCGCACGGTCGGCCAGGGGCCTTCGAGCGGCAGCCGGAGGTGCACCGGTTCCACGCCGAGGCGCTGCGGGAGGGGGGAGGCCGGTCGGCGGCTCTTGCGTCTCATCTCCCGGCCCAGCGTAGTGCGCGCCCCGGCCGGGCCCGCGCCCGAGGTGCGGCCCCCGCCGGGGCCGTCCCCGGGGCCGGCCGGTGCCGACGCCCGGGACCGGCTCGGGGTGCCGGCCCGGGCCCCGTCGAGGTGCCGCCCCGGAGCGGGGCGGGGAGAGTGGACCGGTGGCCCTCGCTCCGCCGGGGGCCTGCGGCCATCCGCCGGGCACCACCTGTCGGAGGCCCGTCGGCTCATCCGACGCACCACTGGAGGACGCGTGACCGCCGACGGCCCGGACGGGGTGCCACCGCTGCACCTGCCCCGACGGACCCGGATGCTGCTGTACGGCTCGCTCCTGCTGCTGGTCGCCGCCGTGGTGGCCGCACTGGCCATCGGCCCGGGGACCACCCTGGCCCCGCTGCTCGCGGTGGCCCCGGTGCTCGCCGGGGCGACCACCCGGCGGGCCCGGGTGCCGCTGCTGGTCGGCGCTGCGGCGCTGCTCACGGTCGGGCTGCTGGAGTCGGCCAACGCGCAGCTGCCGCTCTCCGTCCGGATCAGCGTGCCGGTCACCGTACTGGCCTCGACGCTGGCCAGCGCGGCCAGCGTGGTGCTGGTGGCGGCCCGCGAGCGGGAGCTGTTCCAGGTCCGCACGGTGGCCGAGGCCGCACAGCGGGCCCTGCTACGGCCCCCACCGGAGCGGATCGGGCCACTGCGGGTCGCGGTGCGCTACGTCGCGGCGGCAGCCGAGGCCCGGATCGGCGGGGACCTGTACGCCGTGGTCGAGACCCGCTTCGGAGTACGGATCCTCCTCGGCGACGTCCAGGGACACGGGCTCCCCGCCGTGGAAACCGCCGCGGACGTCCTCGGAGTGTTCCGCGAAGCCGCCCGCACCGAACCCGACCCGGGCCGGCTCGCCCAGCGACTGGACGCGGCACTCACCGCCCGCCCGGACGCGGACCGCTTCGCCACCGCGCTGCTGCTCGACGTGGCTCCGGACCGGGGCCCGGTCCGGGTCGTCAACTGCGGCCACCCGGCCCCACTGCTGCGCCGGGCCGGCCGGGTCAGCGAGCTGGAACCGCCGTTCCCGGCACCCCCGCTGGGCCTGCTCGGGCTGACCGACGACCAGTACCCCACACGACACTTCGACCCCGAACCCGGCGACCTGCTGCTCCTGCACACCGACGGCGTGTCGGAGGCGCGGGACGCCGGCGGGCGGTTCTACCCGCTGGCGCAGCGGCTGCCCCACCTGCACGGCGGCAGCCCGGCGGACGTGCTGGACGCGGTGCTGACGGACGTCGGCGGCTGGGTCGGGAACGCCGGGCTGGCCGACGACGCGGCGGTGCTGGCGGTGCGCTGGGAGCCGTGACGGGCAGCCCGGCGGGGGCTCGGCGAGGGCTCGGCGGGAGCCGTCCCGGGGCGGGGCGCCCTCGACCGCCCGGGTCGAATTGTCAGTGGCCTGTGCAAGGCTCGGTGCACGGTCGGCGGGGAGCCGGTCGCCGGAGCACGGTCGACGATCGACGACGGGACGGGTGTCATGGGGTTCAGGGCTGAGGGATCGTTCGAGGTGACGGCGTTCGAGCCGGTGGACACGGAGGAGCGCGAGGGCGCGGCCTTCGGGCGGATCCGGATCGCCAAGACCTTCACGGGCGGGCTGAGCGGCACGAGCGAGGTGCGGATGATCTCCGTCGGCGGCCCGTCCGGCGCCCCGGCGTCGTACGTCGCGGTGGAGCACGTCACGGGTGTACTGGACGGGCGCACCGGATCGTTCGTGCTCCAGCACGCGGCCTGGGACACCACCGGCACGACGATACGCGTGGTGCCGGGCACGGGGGCGGGCGAGCTGGTCGGGATCACCGGCGAGTTCCACCTGACCGTCGACGCGTCCGGTGCCCACACCTTCGTCCTGGAGTACGAGCTGGGCTGACGCCCCCGCGGCGCACCTCCTCCGGCCCACGGGCCGCTCCCGACCTGACGGCCCGCGCCCGGCACCTGACGGCCCGCGCCCGACGGCTCACGCCCCGCGGGCTCCGTCACCTCGACGGCCGTGTGCCGCGTGGGCCGGGCGCTCGGCGGCGCTGTCACGATGATGCGATCAGTGCACGATCGACATCGGAGGGTGACGCATGCCCGGCACGGCGGTGGATCGTACGACGACGGTGGTCACGGCGTCGGCAACGGAGGCGTCGACGGTCGAGGAGGTGCTCGGCCGGCTGCGGGAGATCGGGGCGGGGCTGCCCCCGGCCGACGGGGTGGCGGTCTTCAACCGGCTCTACTGCGACGTCACGGAGGCGGTCCGCGACCGGCTCGACGGCGGCTGCTTCGCCGACCCGTCGGCGATGGCCGAGCTGGACGTGGTGTTCGCCGGGCGGTACCTGCGGGCCGTGGCCGCCGACGCGGCCGGGCAGGAGCCGCCCGCCTGCTGGCGGCCGCTGTTCGCGCTGCGCGCCCGCCCGGGGGTGCACCCGCTGCAGTTCGCGTTGGCCGGGATGAACGCCCACATCCAGCACGACCTGCCGCTGGCCGTCGTGGACACCTGCCGCCGCCGGGGCTGCGAACCGGCCGGGATCGAGGAGGACTACCACCGGATCAACGGAGTGCTGGCCGAGGTGGAGACGGCCGTCCGGGAGCGGCTGATGCCCGGGCCCGACCTGCTGGAGCGCGCCGAACCGCTCACCCACCTGCTCGGCACCTGGTCCGTCGGGGCCGCCCGTGAGACGGCCTGGTCCGCCGTCCGGGCGCTCTGGGAGCTGCGGCACCTGCCGGGCGCGGCCCGGGCCTTCGCCGCTGCGCTGGACGGTTCGGTGGGACTGCTGGGGCGCGCCCTGCTGATCCCGCTCGGACCGGACGGCGGACCGGACGGCGGACCGGGGCACGGCCGGGGCGACCGTCGGGACGACGGACCGGGCGCCGGCCCCCGGACGGCACCGGCCGGCCGGCTCCCCGAAGCGAGGAACCGGCCGACCGGTGAATCCGCCGGAGCGGGCGATCAGGCCCAGCTGGAGTGCAGCGGCTTGCCCTCGGCATAGCCGGCCGCGCTCTGGACGCCCACGATTGCCTTCTCGCGGAACTCCTCCAGGCTGCTGGCGCCCGCGTAGGTGCAGGAGCTGCGCACGCCGGCGATGATCGAGTCGATCAGGTCCTCGACGCCCGGGCGGGCCGGGTCGATGAACATCCGGGAGTGCGAGATGCCCTCCTCGAACAGCGCCTTGCGGGCCCGGTCGTACGAGGAGTCCTGGACGGTGCGGTTGCTCACCGCGCGCGCCGAGGCCATGCCGAAGCTCTCCTTGTACTGGCGGCCGTCGGCGGCGGTCTGGAGGTCGCCCGGGGACTCGTAGGTCCCGGCGAACCACGAGCCGATCATCACGTTGGAGGCGCCGGCGGCCAGCGCCATCGCCACGTCGCGCGGGTGCCGCACGCCGCCGTCGGCCCACACGTGCTTGCCGAGCCGGCGCGCCTCGGCGGCGCACTCCAGGACGGCGGAGAACTGGGGGCGGCCGACGCCGGTCATCATCCGGGTGGTGCACATGGCGCCGGGGCCGACCCCGACCTTGAGGATGTCGGCGCCCGCCTCGACGAGGTCGCGGACACCGTCGGCGGCGACCACGTTGCCGGCCACGATCGGGATCTGCGGGTCCAGGCCGCGGACCGCGCGCAGCGCGCTGATCATGGACTCCTGGTGACCGTGCGCGGTGTCCACCACGAGCACGTCGGCGCCGGCCTCGATCAGGGCCTTGGCCTTGCCCGCGACGTCGCCGTTGATGCCGACGGTGGCGGCGATCCGCAGCTTGCCGGCCGCGTCCACGGCGGGGGTGTAGAGGGTGGCGCGCAGCGCGCCCTTGCGGGTGAGGATGCCGACCAGGCGGCCCTCGGCGTCGACCACCGGGGCGAGCTTGCGGTGCGCCTCGGTGAGCTTCTCGAAGGCGGCGCGCGGCTCGACGCCCTCGTCCAGCAGCAGCAGGTCGCGGGACATGATGTCGGCGAGGCTGGTGAAGCGGTCCACGCCCTGGCAGTCGGAGTCGGTGACCACGCCGACCGGCTTGCCGTCCTCGACGACCACGAGGGCGCCGTGCGCGCGCTTGGGGAGCAGCGAGAGCGCCTCGGCGACGGTGGCGCCCGGGGCGAGGGTGATCGGGGTGTCGTACACCAGGTGCCGCTGCTTGACCCAGGAGACGACCTCGGCGATGACCTCGGTGGGGATGTCCTGCGGGATGGCGACCAGCCCGCCGCGGCGGGCGACGGTCTCGGCCATCCGGCGGCCGGCGATGGCGGTCATGTTGGCCACGACCAGCGGGATGGTGGTGCCGGTGCCGTCGTTCGACGAGAGGTCCACGCCCTGCCGGGAGCCCACGGCGGAACGGCTGGGGACCATGAAGACGTCGTCGTACGTAAGGTCGTACGAGGGCTTGAGGTCGTTCAGGAAGCGCATGAAGGGGGCTCTCTGGCTGGGAGAAATTACACCTCGGGTGCGGTTGCGGCGATGCCGTCGGGGCGCACTCGGGCGCCCTGCACCCAGCATTCGATTCTCCGGGAGGGCGGGGGCAAAAGCCAGTTCGAGGAGCATTGCTGGGGCTGTACACAAACCGTGATCAATGCTCCGCGCGTAGACATGGAGGATCCTCCAAAGCCCCCCTCCGACGTCGGCTTTTCGCCCCGGCCCGGACCGCTCCCGTAGCATTCACGCGGTAATGGGCGAGGCGAACGGGAAAGCGGCAGCAAGCGTGGGCAACGGGCAGACGGACATCGAGCAGGGCCAGGACGAGGGGACCGAGGAGGAGATCGACTACGGACCCGGCCTCGACCCCGAGCGACTGAGGCTCTGCCTGGAGGTGATCGCCGAGCTCGACGAGCTGCACGTCGACCACCCGGACGCGATCACCGTCCGCCAGGCCGTGGGCGGCATATTCCGCACCCTCAAGCAGCGCCGCCGCCAGGAGACCCGGGCCCGCAAGACCGCCAACGACCGCGCGGTCACCGCCCGCACCGCCACCGGCGCGCCCACCCGCATCGACGACGAGACGGCCGGGGCCTTCGGCCTGACCACCGTCACCACCACCGAGATCGCCGGGATCCTGGAGCGGCCGCGCTCCTGCTACACCTGCAAGCAGCGGTACGTCGAGGTCGACGCCTTTTACCACAACCTGTGCCAGAACTGCGCGGTGCTCAACCGGTCCCGCCGGGACGCCCGCGCCGACCTCACCGGCAAGCGCGCGCTGCTCACCGGCGGCCGCGCCAAGATCGGGATGTACATCGCGCTGATGCTGCTGCGCGACGGCGCCCACACCACCATCACCACCCGCTTCCCCAACGACGCGATCCGCCGCTTCACGGCGATGCCGGACAGCGCCGACTGGATCCACCGCCTCAAGGTCATCGGCATCGACCTGCGCGACCCGGCCCAGGTGATGGCGCTCGCCGACGAGGTCGCCGCCGACGGCCCGCTGGACATCCTGATCAACAACGCCGCGCAGACCGTGCGCCGCCCGCCGGAGTCCTACCGCGAGCTGCTCAACGCCGAGTCCGCCCCGCTGCCGGCCGGCGAGCTGCCGCAGTCCACCACCATCGGCCGCTTCGGCAGCGGCAGCGTCGACCTGCCCGCGCTCCCCCACCAGGCGGGCGGCGACGAACAGCGGCTGGCCGCCGAGGACGTCACCTCGCTCGCCCTGGTCACCGGCTCCGCCACGCCCGCCCGGATCGCGGCCGGCACCGCGATCGACGCCGGCGGCCTGGTGCCCGACCTCGCGCCCACCAACAGCTGGGTGCAGACCGTCAACGAGGTCGGCCCGGTCGAGCTGCTGGAGGTGCAGCTCTGCAACTCCACCGCGCCGTTCATCCTGATCAGCCGGCTGCGCCCGGCGATGGCCGCCTCGGCGTCCCGCCGCAAGTACGTGGTCAACGTCTCCGCGATGGAGGGCGTGTTCCAGCGCGGCTACAAGGGCGCCGGCCACCCGCACACCAACATGGCCAAGGCCGCGCTCAACATGCTCACCCGCACCAGCGCGCAGGAGATGTTCGAGGCCGACGGCATCCTGATGACCGCCGTCGACACCGGCTGGATCACCGACGAGCGGCCGCACCCGGACAAGATGCGCCTCGCCGACGAGGGCTTCCACGCCCCGCTCGACCTGGTCGACGGCGCGGCCCGCGTCTACGACCCGATCGTGCGCGGCGAGCAGGGCGAGGACCTGTACGGCTGCTTCCTCAAGGACTACGAGCGCGGCAACTGGTAAGCACTTCCCGCAACCACCCGAAGGAGACGGCGAGTTGACCACCGCACCGCAGGCCGGGACCACCGCGCCGCTGCTCGGCGCCGGGATCATCGTGCCCACCGGGGACGGCCGGGTGCTGGTCGGCCGGCGCACCACCGCCGGCGAGCCGCCCACCTGGAGCCTGCCGGGCGGCAAGGTGGACCCCGGTGAGTCCTTCGAGCAGACCGCGGCCCGCGAACTCGCGGAGGAGACCGGCATCGTGCTGCCGGCCGAGGGGATGCGGGTGCTCGCCGTGCACCTGGACCACGAGCTCGGCCGGCCGCGGCTGACCGCCGCCGTCCTCGCGCCGCCGAGCCTGGCGGAGGCGGTGGTCACCGAGCCGCACGCCTGCGCCGGCTGGGAGCGCTTCGCGGTGGACGAGCTGCCGGAGCCGATGTTCTACCCGTCCGCACTGGTCCTCGGCAGCTGGCTGCCCGGTCCGGTCGGTGTACGGCGGGACGGGACGCACGGCTACCCCGTCGCCCGCTGAGGACGCACGGACGGGGGGGGGGGCCCCCGGGGGGGGGGGGCGGGGGGGGGCACGCGGCCCGGGGGGCGGCCGGTGGGGGCGGCGCCGGCCCCCGGGTCGCGCCGCGCCCCCCGCCCCGCCCCGCGCGG
>NZ_JBHWBZ010000005.1:263524-264905 GCF_042735475.1 Kitasatospora sp. NPDC059577
TGGGGTCCTGGGCTGGGGGCGGCCCGCTCGGGTGTGTGTCGGGGGGGAGGGGTCGCCGGGCTACCCCGTCGCCGGGTGGGCCCGCCGGGCCGGCCGGCCCCCCCGGGGGGGCGCGGGGCCGGTGCTCGACTGACCGACGGTGCTCAGCCGTTGCGGGCCGCCTCCGGCCCGGTGATCCGCCGCAGCAGCGGCAGCGTCGAGGCGATGATCCCGAGCGAGGCGGCCAGCCCGAAGGCCGTCAGCCCGTAGTACGTGAGGCCCGGGGACACCAGGCCGTAGTGCATCTGGGATTCGAGGAACATCGCCGCCGCGGCGAAGCCCGTCCCGATCGCGAGCGCGGACACCACCAGCAGCGGCAGCGCGCTCTCCAGTCCGACCACCCACCGCAGCAGGCGCAGCGGCGCCCCGGTCAGCCGCAGCATCGCGAACGGGCGGCGGCGGTCGGAGAGTCCTGCCACCACGCTCACCGCGAGGCTGCAGCCCGCGATCGGCAGGGTGGTCAGCAGGACGACGTCGGCGAGCTGACGCCAGCCCTGGAGCTTCTTCTGCCCCTCGGAGCTCCAGTCCTCGGCCATCCTGGCCAGGTACGACGGGAACTCCTCGGCGAAGAGGGTCCGCAGCTGTTCCTTGGCCGCCGGGGAGTCGTCGGTCGTCGCGTAGATGATGAACACCGGGAGGCGGGCGACCTCGTCGGCGGAGACCGGCGCCGACGGCCACTCCTTGTCGGGGTGCGCCTGGAGGTCGAGGACGCCGTTGCGGTCGACGGCCGCCACGGTGGCGCCGGGGGCGCAGTGGCCGACGACGGGGATCTGCGCCAGCTCCGAGCAGCGCACGAGGGCGGGCACGATCCGTTCCCTGCCGTCCTGGGACGCGCCGATCCCGGCCGGGTTGTCGTGCAGCAGCGCCATCCCCTCGAAGCCGGGGACGGCCCGGGCCCGGGCCACCACCCCGTCGGGCACCGCGGGGATCAGCACCGGCTTCTCCGGGCCGAGCAGCGGGGTGTCCACGACCGCCTTGCGGACCTCCGGAGCGCCGTTGAGCGTGCTCCGGTTCGCGTCGATGGTGCTCATGATGCTCAGCGTCGCGGTGGTCACGAACAGGGCCAGCACCAGACCGGCGACCGAGCGGAACCCGGCCCGCGGGTCGTCCCCCAGCCGGCGCATCGCGATCAGCGCGGCCGGGCGGTGGGTACGCCGGGCCACCGCCCGGGCGGCCGCCGCGGTGAGCCACGGACCGGCGATCACCAGGCCGAACATCACCAGGACGAAGCCGGTCAGGTAGGCCGCCGACTGGGCGTCGGTGGGCGCCGGGTGGTTGACGGCGAAGTAGCCCCGTTCGCCCCGGCCGGCCCCCACCGGGCCCCACCGCCCCCGGGGCGCGC
>NZ_JBHWBZ010000006.1:0-1988 GCF_042735475.1 Kitasatospora sp. NPDC059577
TGTGTGTTTGGGTGCGCTGTGGACTCAATCTAGCCCCGCAGGTCCTGGTGCGCCTCGGGCGGGGGGCCGCCGTCGGGCTGCCCCCCGGGCCGTGGTGCGTCCGCGGGGTGGCGGCCTCACTCCGGCGGGTGAACGCGAGGTCCCTCGGATGTCGCTCAGACCGAAAGCGTTCCTACGATCTGATCAATCGTGCGAACCCTCGGAGGCGGTCATGGCCGACAGGCGCGGAACCGCAGGTATCGGCAGCATCTCGCTGGCCCTCGCAGTGCTGGCCCCGCTGGCCGCCTGCTCGTCCGGCGGCGACGAGTCCGCCGGCCCGCACCGGATCGACGCGGCCCCACTGGTCCACCTCTCGGCGGACGGCAAGGTGGACCCCGCCCAGCCGGTCACCGTCACGGCCGTGCAGGGCAGCCGGCTCACCGACGTGACCGTGGTGGGCCCGGACGGCCGGGTGGTCGCGGGCAAGCTCGCCGACGACCAGCGCAGCTGGCAGACCACCGGACGGCTGAAGGCCGCCACGGCGTACTCCGTCCGCATCTCCGCGGACGACGGCAAGGGCGGCCGGGGCGACACCACCGCCGACTTCAGCACCCTCGCCGCGCAGCGCCTGCTCACCGCCAAGCTCGGCCCGGACTCCTCCGGCACCGGCGTCTACGGGGTCGGCCAGCCGCTCACCGTGCAGCTCTCCGAGGCGGTGAAGGACCCGCAGGCCCGCCAGGAGGTCGAGCAGTCCCTGACCGTCACCTCCCAGCCCGCCGTCACCGGCGCCTGGTACTGGGTGGACGACAAGAACCTGCACTTCCGCCCGGAGGAGTACTGGCCGGCCGGGACGACCGTCGCGCTGTCCTTCGACGGCACCGGCAGCCGGATCGCGGACGGCCTCTACGGCGGCGACCGCAGCTCGCTGCGGCTGCGGATCGGCGAGCGGGTCGAGTCGGTGGTCGACGCGGCCGCCCACGAGCTCACCCTGAAGCGTGACGGCGAGGTCGTGCGGACCATCCCGGTCACCACCGGCAAGCCCGGCTTCGACACCCGCAACGGCGTCAAGGTGGTGCTCGGCCAGGAGCGGTCGGTCCGGATGAGCGGCGAGACCATCGGCATAGCCGCCGGCAGCGCGGAGTCGTACGACCTCGACGTGCAGTGGGCCACCCGGGTGACCTGGAGCGGCGAGTACGTCCACGCGGCGCCCTGGTCGGTCGGCTCGCAGGGCGTGGCGAACGTCAGCCACGGCTGTACCGGCATGAGCACCGACAACGCCAAGTGGTTCTACCAGAACACCCGGGTGGGGGACCTGGTGACGGTGGTCAACAGCAACGGCGCCGCGATGGAGGCGTTCGGCAACGGCTTCGGGGACTGGAACGTCCCCTGGACGGACTGGGTCAAGCACAGCGCCGTCGGACAGCCCCTCAGCACCAGCCTCCCGGCCGCCCAGGCCCCGGCCGCGGGGATGATCCGCCCGGAGGTCTGACCCCCCGTCCGGACCCCCTCGACGGCCCGCTGCTAGACCTCGGGGTGCGTCCCGGGGTAGGCCAGCCCCAGGGCGGTGACCGCCGCGGCGAGGGCGTCCGGGTGCGACAGCCCGAGGCGGTGCGCGCGCTCGGCGTACTCGGTGGCGGCCGCGGCGGCCAGCCGGTGCGCGGTGTCCCCGGCGGCGATCAGCGTGCCGCGCCGACCGTGGGTCTCCACCACGCCGTCCGCCTCCAGCTCCTTGTACGCCCGGGCGACGGTGCCGGCGGCCAGCCCCAGGTCCTCGGCCAGGGCCCGGACGGTGGGCAGCCGCAGCCCGGTGGGCAGGTCTCCGGTGCGGGCCCCCTCGGCGATCTGGGCACGGATCTGCTCGTACGGGGGAGTGGCGGAGTGGGGGTCGACGGAGAGCTGCACGGGAGGCTCCTGGGACGGGGACGGGGACGGGTGCGGGAAAGCCCGAGGGGGCGGGCGGGGGCGGACCGTACGCCGTCGCGCTCGGGGAGAGGGGGGAGGGGGTGCGG
>NZ_JBHWBZ010000006.1:1998-97874 GCF_042735475.1 Kitasatospora sp. NPDC059577
CGGGTGGTGGTGTCGCGTGTTGTGTCTTCCCGCCCCCTCTCTTCCCCCCGTCTCCCCCCCCCCCCCCCCGCCCCCCCCCCCCCCTCGGGGTGGCGCGGGTACGGGATCAGTGGTGGCCGTGGCCGCTGGTGATCTCGTGGTGCTCCTCGGCGGTCGGCTTGGGGATCTGGCTTCCCTCGCCGTAGAAGCCGCGGGAGAGCTTGGCCCGGGTGCGGGTGAGAGCGCCGGCCTTGCTGGCCACACCGTTCTCGTCCGTCTGGGCCGGCAGCTCGACCGGCCGGTTCTGCTCGTGCGCGGTGAGCTTGAACAGGTCCTTCTGCGGGAGCTGGGCGTGCACCTCGACGAACTCGCCGTGCGGCAGGCGCTTGATGACGCCCGTCTCGCGGCCGTGCAGCACCTTCTCCTTGTCACGGCGCTGGAGGCCGAGGCACCAGCGCTTGGTGACGATGAAGGTGATCACCGGGACCGCGAAGAAGCCGACGCGGACGAAGTAGGTGATCGAGTTGATCGACAGGTGCAGGTGGGTGGCGAACAGGTCGTTGCCACCGCCGACCAGCAGCACCAGGTACAGGCTGATCCAGGCGGCACCCAGGGCGGTGCGGACCGGGGCGTTGCGCGGGCGGTCCAGGATGTGGTGCTCGCGCTTGTCGCCGGTGATCCAGCCCTCGATGAACGGGTAGACCGCGATCGAGACCAGGACCAGCGGGAAGATCATCAGCGGGATGAACACACCCAGGTTCAGGGTGTGGCCCCACAGGCCGATCTCCCAGCCCGGCATGACGCGGATCAGGCCCTCGGAGAAGCCCATGTACCAGTCGGGCTGGGCGTCCGTGGAGACCTGGTCCGGACGGTACGGGCCGTAGGCCCAGATCGGGTTGATCGTGGCGATCGCCGAGATGGCGGCGATCAGACCGAACACCAGGAAGAAGAAGCCACCGGCCTTGGCCATGTAGACCGGCATCAGCGGCATGCCGACGACGTTCTTCTCGGTCTTGCCCGGGCCCGCCCACTGGGTGTGCTTGTGGTAGAAGACCAGGATCAGGTGCGCCACCAGCAGGCCGAGCATGATGCCCGGGATCAGCAGCACGTGGATGGTGAAGAACCGCGGCACGATGTCGTGGCCGGGGAACTCGCCCCCGAACAGGAACATCTGGACGTAGGTGCCCACCAGCGGGACGGCGAGGATCGCGCCTTCCATGAAGCGGATACCGGTGCCCGACAGCAGGTCGTCCGGCAGCGAGTAGCCGAAGAAGCCGTCGAACATGCCCAGGATCAGCAGCAGGAAGCCG
Source organism: Kitasatospora sp. NPDC059577 (assembly GCF_042735475.1). Classification (NCBI taxonomy): domain Bacteria; kingdom Bacillati; phylum Actinomycetota; class Actinomycetes; order Kitasatosporales; family Streptomycetaceae; genus Kitasatospora; species Kitasatospora sp. NPDC059577. The sequence continues at coordinate 3,288 of NZ_JBHWBZ010000006.1, forward strand.
AAGACCCAGTTGATCTCACGCGGCTTGCGGAACGCGCCGGTGAAGAACACGCGCATCATGTGCACGAGCATCGCGGCCACGAAGACCAGCGCGGCCCAGTGGTGGATCTGGCGGATCAGCAGACCGCCGCGGACCTCGAAGCTGATGTCCACCGTCGAGGCGTAGGCCTCGGACATCCCGATGCCCTTGAGGGGCACGTACGAGCCGTTGTAGACGACCTCGGCCATCGACGGCTTGAAGAACAGCGTCAGGTAGACGCCGGTCAGGATGATGATGATGAACGTGTAGAGGCAGATCTCGCCCAGCATGAAGGACCAGTGGTCCGGGAAGATCTTCCGCAGGTTGGCCTTGGCGAGGGAGTAGATCCCCAGCCGGCCGTCCGTCCAGTCAGCTGCGGCTTCCCACTTGTTGGCGGGCTTGTCACGCGTGCTGGAGGGCTTGGCGGCACCGGTCGTGGTGCTGCTCGCGCTACTCATCGAGCACGCTCCCAGAAGCTCGGGCCGACGGGCTCCGCGAAGTCGCCGGTGGCGACCAGGTTGCCCTTCTCGTCAGTGGTGATCTTCAGCTGCGGCAGCGGGTGGCCGGCCGGGCCGAAGATGACGCGCGCGCCGTCCGCCAGGTCGAAGGTCGACTGGTGGCAGGGGCAGAGCGCGTGGTGGGTCTGCTGCTCGTACAGGCTGATCGGGCAGCCGACGTGGGTGCAGATCTTGGAGTAGGCGAGGATGCCCTCGAAGCCCAGGTCCTTGGACTTGTCGTCCTTGATGTCCTCCGGTGCGATGCGCACCAGCATCAGGGCGTCCTTGGCGATCTGCTGCTGGAAGTCCTCGTCGTGCGTGGAGAGGCCCTCCGGCATGGCGAAGGTCAGCGAGCCGACGGAGATGTCCTCGGGCTTCATCGGCAGCATGGTGTTCATGTTGATGAGAGCCAGCGGCTTGGCCTCCGTCGCCTCCTTCCAGCCGGTCTCCTGGAGCTTGTTCTCCGGGAGCGGGCCGAGGTCGCGGAGCAGGACCACGCCGGAGAGCGGGACCAGCGCCATCGAACCGATGAGGGTGTTGCGGATCATCTTGCGGCGGCCGAAGCCGGACTCGGCGGCGCCGGTCTTGAACTGCTCGATGACGTCCGCGCGGACCTCGTCGTCGGCCTCGATCGGGTGACGCTCGGCCGGCAGCTCGACGTCCGACATCAGGGTGCGGGCCCAGTGGACCGCGCCCGCGCCGATCATGAAGAGCGCGACGCCGAGGGTCAGGCCCAGCGCGAAGTTCAGCGCGCTGACGTGACCCAGCGGGAAGATGTAGACGATCTTGTCCGGGTCGATGGTCACGTACGAGGCGATGAAGCCGACGGTGGCGAGCATCGAGATCACGAACATCAGCGAGACCTGGCGCTCGGCGCGCTGGGCGGCCCGCTCGTCGATGTCGGTGCGGCGGGGCTCGTGGGCCGGCAGGCCCGGGTCGGCGAAGGGGTTGCCGTGCTCGGCGACCTCGCCGGCGGAGCCGTGCGACTCCGGGAGGTTCTCTTCTGACATGTCGTGGCTCATGACTTCTTGGCCTTGGTGGTGTGGGCGGCGACCCAGATCGCGACCGCGATGAGCGTGCCAAGACCGAAGATCCAGCCGAACAGGCCCTCGGTCACCGGACCGAGGCTGCCGAGCGTGAGACCACCGGGGTTGGGCTCTTCGCTGGTGGTGTGGCGGACGAAGGCCACGATCTGCTTCTTCTGCTCCTCGGGCATGGTGCCGTCCGGGAACGACGGCATGTTCTGCGGGCCGGTCTGCATGGCCTCGTAGATGTGCTTCGCGTCCACGCCCTCAAGCGACGGGGCGTACTTGCCCTTGGTCAGGGCACCGCCCTGGCCGGCGAAGTTGTGGCACTGGGCGCAGTTGGTGCGGAACAGCTCGCCACCCTTGGAGATGTCCTCCGGGTTGGTCGAGGTGTACTGCTCCTCCGTCGGGGTCACCGGGCCGGGACCGAGGGAGGCGACGAAGGCGGCGAGCTGGTCGATCTCGGCCTGCGTGTAGATGTTCTTCTTGCGGGGGACCTGGGCGCCGGGCTGCTGGGCCGGCATGCGGCCGGTGCCGACCTGGAAGTCGACAGCGGCGGAGCCGACGCCGACCAGGCTCGGACCGTCACTGCCGCCCTGGCCGTTCAGGCCGTGGCAGGAGGAGCAACCGACGGCGAAGAGCTTCTTGCCCTCATCGATCGCGAGCGACTGCGCGGCGACGTCGGCCTGCGCCTTGTCGGCGGGAGCGAACGCGGCGTACAGCCCCCCGGTTGCCGCCAGGGCGAGAAGTAGGACGACCAGCGCCGCCAATGGGTGGCGCCGTCGTGCGGAGAGCTTTTTCACGGAATAACCCCGGTGTCAGGATCTGGTCGACTGGTGGGTGCACCCGGCGGCCGGTCTGGCCGGCACGAGGCTGCCTGTCTAGGGCTGCGCGCGCGGTCGGTCGGTGGGAGCGTCGGCACCGGCAGAAGCGGCCCGTCGCCGGTGAGGGCGGGGGCCGCAGCCGGTGGCCAGCGACCTGATCAGCTGGTTACTTGATCAGGTAGATGGTCGCGAACAGGCCGATCCACACGACGTCGACGAAGTGCCAGTAGTACGACACGACGATCGCGGCGGTGGCCTGCTCGTGCGTGAAGCGCTTGGCTGCGTACGTCCGTCCCAGGACCAGCAGGAAGGCGATCAGACCACCCGTCACGTGCAGGCCGTGGAAGCCGGTGGTCAGGTAGAACACCGTGCCGTACGGGTCGGAGGACAGCGACAGGCCGTCCTTCTTGACCAGCTCGGTGTACTCGTAGACCTGGCCGCCGATGAAGACCGCGCCCATCATGAACGTGATGATGAACCACATGCGGAGCTTCTTCACGTCACCGCGTTCGGCGGCGAACACGCCGAGCTGGCAGGTGAGCGAGGAGAGCACCAGGACGGTGGTGTTGACCGAGGAGAACGCCACGTTGAGGGCGTGGGCCTTCTCGGTCCAGAACTCGGCCCCCTTGACGGAGCGGAGCGTGAAGTACATCGCGAAGAGGGCCGCGAAGAACATCAACTCGGAACTGAGCCAGACGATCGTTCCGACGCTGACCATGTTCGGCCGGTTGACCGATCCGTGCGCGTGCCCGGTTTCTACTGCTGTTGCTGTCGCCACGACGGACATTATGTCGGTCCCTTATTCCGTCTTCACGCCGGGGGGTGTCCCTCGGAGTGTCCGGTGCGTGCGGTATGCCCGCTTGGGGGCCGGCGGGGTGCCCGGATGGGGGCTGAGCAGCGGCGTGTCCCTTTTCTGACGGTTCCTCGGAGCGGCCTGCGACCCCGTTGCCCGGCGCGTCGCTGCACGGTCGGAGCAGCCGCGGGAGGTAGGGGGAGCGGCCCGGGTCGGCCGTACGGGTGGACCGGGCGGGTCAGGGTGACGCGCCGTCCTCCGGGCGGGTGAGCCCAGGGCGCGGCGGCTTGAGGAGGAACGTGCGCGAGGGGCACTCGGCGGAGGGTGATCGGGAGTAGCATCCGGATCAGGCGAACGTGGTCCGGATCACACTTGAGGGAGCAGGGCCCATGGCGTACACGACCGATGAGACGCTCACCGTTCTCGTCTACAGCGACGACCGCAACACCCGCGAGCAGGTGCTGACGGCGCTCGGCCGCCGGCCCGCCGAGGATCTTCCCGAGCTGTCCTACCTGGAGTGCGCGACCACCCCCGCGGTGCTCAAGGCACTGGAGAAGGGCGGCGTGGACCTCTGCGTGCTGGACGGCGAGGCCGTCCCGGCCGGCGGGCTGGGGCTCGGGCGGCAGTTGAAGGACGAGATCTACGGCTGCCCGCCGGTGCTGGTGCTGATCGGCCGGCCGCAGGACTCCTGGCTCGCCGCCTGGAGCCGCGCCGACGCCGCGATCTCCCACCCGGTGGACCCGGTGGCGCTGGCCGAGGCGGTCGCCACCCTGCTGCGGGCGCGGCTGGCGAAGCGGGCTCCGGCCGCTCGTTGAGCGGTCCCGTCTCAGTAGTAGAGAAGAGGGGGCCATCGGCGCCCCGCCGCTCGATAGGCTGGCTCCATCCGTACGGACGTCCCCCGGAGCGGGGGAACCGACAACAGCTGGAGTCAGCCATGGTGAACGTGAACCCTGCGAACGGCGGTAGCGACCCCGCGCAGGTGGTCCGCTCCTGGCCGGACCTCCTGTCGGCGCTGTTGAAGGGGGAGGACCTCGACCGCTCCTCCACCGCGTGGGCGATGGACCGGATCATGAGCGGCGAGGCGTCCCCCGCCCAGGTGGCCGGCTTCATGATCGCCCTGCGGGCCAAGGGCGAGACGGTCGACGAGGTCAGCGGTCTGGTGGACGCGATGTACGCGCACGCCGAGCCGCTGGACGTCCCCGGCCCCGCGGTGGACATCGTCGGCACCGGCGGCGACCGCGCGAAGACCGTCAACATCTCCACGATGTCGGCGATCGTCGCGGCGGCGGCCGGCGCCAGGGTGGTCAAGCACGGCAACCGGGCCGCCTCCTCGTCGACCGGGTCCTCGGACGTGCTGGAGAAGCTCGGCGTGGCGCTGGACCTCCCCGCCCGGCGGATCGCCGAGGTGGTCGAGGAGGTCGGCCTCACCTTCTGCTTCGCGGCGAAGTTCCACCCCTCGATGCGGCACGCCGCCACCGCCCGGCGCGACCTCGGGGTGCCGACCGCCTTCAACATCCTCGGCCCGCTGACCAACCCGGCCAAGGTCACCTCGCACGCGGTGGGCTGCTTCGACACCCGGCTCGCCGGGCTGATCGCCGGGGTGCTCGCCCGGCGCGGTTCGACCGCGCTGGTCTTCCGCGGCGACGACGGACTGGACGAGCTGACCATCACCACCACCTCGCGGGTGTGGGTGGTGCGCGACGGAGTGGTCACCGAGACCTCCTTCGACCCGCGCGAGGTCGGCATCGAGCTGGTCGGCATCGAGACGCTGCGCGGCGGGGACCCGGCGTTCAACGCCGAGGTCGCGCGCCGGCTGCTGGCGGGGGAGCGCGGGCCGGTGCGGGACGCCGTCCTGCTGAACACGGCGGCGGCGCTGGTCGCGCTCGACCTGGGCGACGCGCCGCTGGCGGAGCAGCTCGCGGCGGGCATGGCGCGGGCCGCGGAGGCCATCGACTCGGGTGCGGCGCAGGAACTGCTGCGGCGCTGGTCGGAGGCCACCAGCCGGAGCTGAAGCGGTGGTCGGGAGCCCGTGCCGGTGCGCCGGCGCGGGCTCCCGGCGTCCGCGGAGGAGGGAGGGCGCGTGCGCTGTCCGGATGGTGGATACCCGTTTGACCGCCCGCTGGACGCGACCCTAGAGTCGACGGCAGGTCATGAGTGACAGCGTCAAGCCCCAGCTTGCTGTCCGGCAACCCTCCGTCCGTGGCGGGGTGCCCTGGGTGAGGACCGGGTCGCCACGGCACACCGTCCGTGCGGCAAGCGCGGACGCCCGACGACTAGCACTCCCGGGGTCCCCATACCCCGAAGGAGTGCATCCTCATGTCCCTCGCCACCGAAACCTGCGCCCCCCTCGCCGTCCTCGGCGCCGACGTCCAGGTCCCGCTCGCCAGCGGTGAGAAGGTCGGCTACGCGGCGCTCGACTACGCGGCCAGCGCCCCGGCGCTCCAGCGGGTGTGGGACGACGTCGCCGCCTACGCGCCGTACTACGGCAGCGTGCACCGCGGGGCCGGCTACCTCTCGCAGCTGTCCACCGACCTCTTCGAGCAGAGCCGCCACACCGTCGCGGGGTTCCTCGACCTGCGCGAGGGCGACCAGGTGGTCTTCACCCGGGCCACCACCGACTCGCTCAACCTGCTGGCCTCCGCGGTTCCGGCCGGCACCCGGGTGTTCGCCTTCGAGACCGAGCACCACGCCTCGCTGCTGCCCTGGGCGCACGCCGGACTGGACGTCACCTACCTGCGCGCGCCGCGCTCGCGCGCCGGGGCGGTGGCCGCTCTGGACGCCGCCCTCGCCCAGGCGCCCGAAGGCCCGAAGCTGCTCTGCGTCACCGGCGCCTCCAACGTGACCGGCGAGCTGTGGCCGGTCGCCGAACTGACCCGGACCGCGCACCGGCACGGCGCCCGGGTGGTGCTGGACGCCGCCCAGCTGGCCCCGCACCACCGGGTCTCGGTGCGCGAGCTGGACGTCGACTGGATCGCCTTCTCCGGCCACAAGCTCTACGCGCCGTTCGGCGCCGGGGTGCTGGCCGGCCGGGCGGACTGGCTGGACGCGGCCGAGCCGTACCTGGCCGGCGGCGGCGCGACCCGGACGGTGGCCCGGGAGACGGACGGCTCGGTGGCCGTGGAGTGGCACACCGGCCCGGCCCGGCACGAGGCCGGTTCGCCGAACGTCATCGGCGCCTACGCGATCGCCTCGGCCTGCCGGGCACTGGGCGAGGCCGGCTTCGACGCGCTGGAGGCCCGCGAGCGGCAGCTGGTCGACCGGCTGACGGCCGGGCTGGCGGAGATCCCCGAGGTCAGGGTGCTGAACCTGTTCGGCGCCGGCTCGGCGCGGGTGGGCGTGCTGTCCTTCGTCGTCCGGGACTGGAACAGCTCGCACTTCTCGGCCGCGCTGTCCGCCGAGTACGGCATCGGCGTGCGCGACGGCCTGTTCTGCGCCCACCCGCTGGTGCGCACCCTGCTCGGGGACGAGGACGTCGCGCCCGGTCCGGTCTCCGAGTGCGGTGCGCCGGAGCCCTCGCTGCCGGGCGAGCGCAGCCTGAACGCGATCCGGGTCAGCTTCGGAGCCGGGACTCCGGACGAGCACGTCGACCGCTTCCTGACCGCCGTCCGCGAGCTGGTCACGGACGGCGCGGCGTGGAACTACCGCAACGAGGGCGGGCGTTGCGTCGCGACGGTGCAGGTCGACCGCGGCCGCCGCGAGGGCTGAGCCGGAGGCGCCGCTACTCGTCCAGGCCGAGGGCGAAGGCCGCTTCCAGGTCGTGCTGGGAGTAGGTGCGGAAGGCGATCTGGGTCTCGGTGTGGGCCACGCCCGGGACCTTGTTGAGCCGGCCCGGGATGACCTCGGCCAGGTCGTCGTGACGGCGCACCCGGACCATCGCGACCAGGTCGTACCCACCGGTCACCGAGTAGACCTCGCTGACGCCCTCGATGGAGGCGATGGCCTCGGCGATCTCCGGGATGCGGTCGACACTGGTCTTGATCAGGACGATGGCGGTGATCACTGTTCCGGCTCCTTTGTGGGGTGCCGCCAGCGTATCGGGCGTCAGCCGGGTCGTCTCGGGGGGTGGCGGACCACGGTGCAGGCGTAGAGGAACCCGGCCGAGAAGCCGATCACGTGGACCAGGTAGGCCACCCCCGGGCCCGCCGCGTGCACCGACCACCACTGCAGGGCGAACCAGAGGCCGAGCACCAGCCAGGCCGGGAAGCGCAGCGGCAGGAAGAACAGCAGCGGGACGAGGGTCGTCACCCGGGCGCGCGGGTGGAAGCGCAGGTAGGCGCCCAGGACGCCGGAGATCGCGCCGGAGGCGCCGATGAGGACCCGGGTGGAATCCGGCGAGTGCGCCTCGGCGAGCGCGAAGCCGTACGCGGCCAGGCTGCCGACGGCCAGGTAGAAGACGGCGTACCGGGCGCGGCCCAGCCGCCGTTCGACGGTGGGGCCGAAGACGTGGAGGAAGAGCAGGTTGCCGAGCAGGTGCAGCCAACCGGCGTGCAGGAAGAGGCCGGTGAGGGCGGACAGCGCCGGGTGCTTGCCCGGCGTCGGGGCGGCCGGGCAGCCGGGGACCGGGTCGGGGGCCTCGGCGAGCTGTTCGGTGGTCAGCGATCGTCCGGTCAGGAGTTCGGCCGGGACCGCGCCCCAGCGCTGCTCGTACCGCTGCTCCGCGCAGACCCGGGTCTGGCCGGTGCCGTACAGCGGATTCAGCCCGGCGGCCGGGCCGAGGAGGAAGACCAGGGTGTTGACCGCGATCAGGGCGTAGGTGACCGCCGGGGCGGCCGCCTCCGGCCGGTCTCCCCGCTCGGCGGTGTGGTCGGGGGCCGCGAGCGCCATGCGGCCAAGCATCCCTCCGGGCGCCGCTGGTGACACGGCGGTTTACGGCAGGTGGACTAGCCCCGCTATTCCGCTGACCGGTGGTCGCGATGGTTGCCCCAGGCAATAGGCTTGGCACGGGCATTCCCGCCTCCCGCCGCCGACGCCGGGGCTCCGGGGGGAGCGCCTAGCCCACGCAGGGACCACCCGAGAGGACCCCCGATGACCGTCCCCGCCCTGACCGCCGAGACGCGCTGGCGCTGCACCCTGTGCGGCAACCTCACCCGCTTCGACGTGACCCGCACCGCGCGGGTGACGGAGTTCCTGCACTTCGACCTGGCCGGCGACTCCGAGGTCGAGGAGACCGAGGTGCTGAGCGAGACCGTCGAGTCGGTGCGCTGCCGCTGGTGCAACGCCGTGGACCAGGTCGAGCTGGTGGCCCGTCCGGGTGCCGAGGGCGCGGAGGCCCCGACCGAGCAGGGCTGATCACCGCGGAGCGGCGGGCGGTGCGCGGCGCGCCCGTCCGCCGCACGGGACAATACAGACAAGACACACGGAGCGTGACGACAGGGGGCAGTCGCGGCCGTACCCAGCCGGAAACAGGATCGGAGCCGAGGACGTGGTGGACGCAGCGAAGGAGCCCGGCGAAGCGCAGGGGCTTCGGCCCGCTGCGCAGACGCCGGACGCCGGGACGGGAGCGGCGGAGAGCGCCGTGCCCGCAGCCGGTGAGCCAGGGGTCGGCGGGTCCGGGCACGGCGGTGCGGAGGGCTTCGCGGCGGAGGGCGCCTCGTCCGGTGCCTCCGACGCGGCCGGCTCCCCGACCCCCTCGGAACTCCCCGGGTTCTCCGGCCCCGCCGCGGAGCGCGCCGTCGAGAAGCTGGACCGGCCGCTGCCCGAGGGGGTGCGCCGTCGCGTGGTCGGGTTGGCCTCGGACGCGCTGGGCGGCCTGCCGCCGGGTGAGCTCCCGCAGAGCCTGCGTCAGTACGTGAAGTTCACCCCGGCGCGGCGGGCCAAGTACGCAGCCACGGCGCTGGCGGCCGCGCTGGAGGCGGAGCCGGCCTTCCGGGTGCGGATAGCGGAACGGCTGCGGTTGGGGCAGCCGGACCTGGTGCGGGCGCTGGAGTCGGGCAGCGTCCCGGGCGCCGCCGATCCGATGGACGTCGCGGCCGCCGCCTACCTGGTGCGTTCGGCGGGCTGGAGCCGGCTGGTCGCCGAGGTCGGCGAGGAGGCCGAGCGGGCCGGCGCCGAGGACGCGGCCGCCGAGGCGTCCCGGCTGGTGGAGAAGCTGCAGGCGGAGCTGGCCGAGGTGCGGGCCGCCGCGCGGGCGGACCTGGAGCGTCAGCGCGCGGAGTCCGAGGGCGTCCGGCGGGAGGCCGAGTCGCTGCGCAAGAAGGTGCGGTCGCTGGAGAGCGACACCCGTCGGGCGCAGGCGGAGACGCGCCGGGTGGCCGGGGAGCTGGAGGCCCTGAAGGCCCAGGGCGCGGCCGAGCGCAGCGCCGCCGAGACCGAGGCGCGGCGGCTCAGGCACCGGGTCTCCGAGCTGGAGACCGCCGCCGAGCAGGGCCGCCGGTCCGCCCGCGAGGGGCGCAGCGTCGAGGACATGAGGCTGCGGCTGCTGCTGGACACGATGTTGCAGTCGGCCCAGGGGCTGCAGCGGGAGCTGGCGCTGCCGGTCTCCCAGATCCGCCCGGCGGACCTGGTGGAGGCGGTGGTGCCGGGGGCGGCCTCGCCGCACGACGTGGCCCGGCGGGGGCTGGCCGAGGACGACCCGGCGCTGCTGGACCAGCTGTTGGCGATCCCGCAGGTGCACCTGGTGGTGGACGGCTACAACGTGACCAAGACCGGTTATCCGACGCTGCCGCTGGAGCAGCAGCGGATCCGGCTGCTGGGCGGGCTGGCGATGCTGGCGCAGCGCACGCAGGCGGAGGTCACCTGCGTGTTCGACGGGCAGGACCTGGACGTTCCGGTGATGATGGCGCCGCCGCGCGGAGTCCGGGTGCGGTTCAGCCGGACCGGGGAGACCGCGGACGAGCTGATCCGCCGCCTGGTGCGGGCGGAGCCGCAGGGCCGTCCGGTCGTGGTGGTGTCCGCCGACCGGGAGGTCGCGGAGGGCGTGCGGAAGGCGGGCGCGCGCCCGGTGGCGTCAGTGCTGCTGCTGAACCGGCTGGCCCGGCCCTGAACCGGGCCGGGCGGGATGACGCCTGCTCAGCGCCGGTTTCGCAGTGGTGTGCGGGTCCGGTGAAGTCGGTGTGGGAAACGGAGTTCACGCCTTCGGGGGAGTGGCAAAACCGGTAGATCCGCACTAGGGTCTGCCGTCAAACCTATTTTCCGGAATCTCATCCAATCGGGTGAGTCCGTTGGAAGAAGGAGCCGGTCCCTTGGCCTCCCACCGCCGTCCCAAGCAGCCGAGCCGCGCGCGGGTCTCCGTGCTCACCGCTGCCGCTGCGACCGCGGTCGCCCTCTCGGCCCAGGTGGCCGCCCACGCCGCGCCGCAGCCGAACAAGACGGACGTCAAGGCGCAGATCGACCAGCTCCAGGAGGAGCAGGAGCAGGCGGCGGAGAAGTTCAACGGCGCCAAGGAGCGGTCCGACCAGCTGCGCAAGCAGGCCGACCAGCTGCAGGACCAGGTGGCCCGCGGCCAGGAGCAGATGACCCAGCTGCAGGGCGGGCTGGCCGAGGTCGCGGGCGAGCAGTACCGCACCAACGGCATCGACCCCTCCGTCCAGTTGATGCTCTCCTCCGATCCGTCCGGCTACCTCCAGAAGGCCTCCACCGTCCAGCAGGCCAGCGCCAGCCAGGCCGAGGCGCTCAAGGGGCTGCTGGACCAGCAGCGCCGGCTGGACCAGGAGAAGTCCGAGGCCGCCGCCGTGCTGGCCTCCCTCGACACCACCACCAAGGACCTGAACCAGGCCAAGGCGGACGTCAACACCAAGCTGCAGGCCGCCCAGGACCTGCTGAACTCGCTCAGCGCCGCCGACCGCGCCGCGCTGAAGGCCCAGCAGGCGCAGGACGACCGGGCCTCGCGCGGCAGCGACCGGGTCGACCTGAGCAACCTGCCGCCGGCCAGCGGCTACGCGGCCGTGGCCGTGGCCAAGGCGATGAGCAAGCAGGGTTCCCCGTACGTCTGGGGCGCCACCGGGCCGAGCACCTTCGACTGCTCCGGGCTGATGCTCTGGGCGTACGGCCAGGCGGGCGTCTCGCTGCCGCGCACCTCGCAGGAGCAGGGCCACTACGGCACCGCGGTGCCCGGGCTGGCCGCGGCGCAGCCCGGCGACCTGGTCATCTACGGCGGCGACATGCACCACGTCGGGATGTACATCGGCAACGGCATGGTGGTCCACGCGCCGCACACCGGTGACGTGGTGAAGGTGATGAAGGCCGACGCGATGCCGATCAACACGATCCGCCGGGTCTGACGGCCCGACACGCCGGAGAGGTTCGACCGGCCCCTGTGATCCGCACCACCCCCGTCGGGGGTGGTGTTCAGGTTTTCGAGCGTTTTGCGACCAACGGGTGAGACCTGATCAGCCTTGCGTACGGCAATGGTCACCATCGGTCATTTTCACAAAGGAACTTGGGTAATCTTCCGTCTTTTTTCTGACAAGGATTTGAACCGATCACGGTTCAGTTACTAGGGTCATGCCCCAGAGCACCGCAGTGTCGATCACCCAGCCAGGGTGGCGGCGGTGGTCACCGTCGAGTTCGCGAGGCAGCGGGGCAGGTCGAAGCGACTGCCCGACAGGGGAGCCCAGCAAGCGGGGGCGCTGCGCAGCGGAGCCGGGGAACCACGTTCCTCCGGGGTGAATCGGCGCCAGGTCGGCCGGTGGAACGGCCGTGAGGCGTCGTAGGGCATGCTTCCGGCCCGAACCCGTCAGCTCACCCGGTAGGCGGACGTAGGAAGAAGGAGCCCGCCTTCGTGGCGTCCCATCGTCGTCCCAAGCCAGCAGGCCGCGCCCGTGTCTCGATCCTGACCGGTGTCGCCGCCGCAGCCGTCGCCCTCTCCGCGCAGTCCGGCGCGCACGCCGACCCGCAGCCGACCAAGGACCAGGTCAAGGAGCAGGTCGACCAGCTCAACGTGCAGGCCGAGGTGGCGACCGAGCAGTACAACGCCGCCCAGGAGAAGCAGCAGACGCTGGAGAAGCAGGTCTCCGGTCTCCAGGACCAGGTGGCCCGCCAGCAGGAGCAGGTGACCGACCTGCAGGGCGGCCTCGCCCAGATCGCCGGGGAGCAATACCGCAACGGCGGCATATCCCCGACCGTCCAGCTGATGTTCTCGTCCAGCCCGGACAACTTCCTCACCCAGGCCGGCACGCTGAACCAGGCCGGCGACACCCAGAAGAACCAGCTGAAGCAGCTCCAGGAGCAGCAGCGCAAGCTCGACCAGGACCGCGCCGAGGCCCAGGGCAAGCTCGCCGAGCTGGAGTCGACCACCCAGCAGCTGAAGGCCTCCAAGGACGAGGTCCAGAACAAGCTGAAGGCCGCCCAGGACCTGCTCAACACCCTGACCGAGCAGGAGCGCCAGGCGCTGCGTGCGGCCGAGGAGAAGGCCGCCGCCGACGCCAAGGCCCAGGCCGACGCCGCGAAGGCCCAGCAGCAGGCCGCCGACCGCGCCTCGCGCGACAACAGCCGCACCAACCTGTCGGCGCCCTCGTCCACGCCGGCCGGCGCGCTCCCGGCCCCCGGCAGCTCGCGCGGTGCCGCCGCGCTCTCCGCCGCGGCCTCCAAGGTCGGCAGCCCGTACGTGTGGGGCGCCACCGGCCCGAGTTCCTTCGACTGCTCCGGCCTGATGGTCTGGGCGTTCAACCAGGTCGGCGTCTCGCTGCCGCGCACCTCGCAGGAGCAGGCGCACGCCGGCACCCGGATCGGCACCGACCTGTCCCAGGCCCAGCCCGGCGACCTCCTGATCTTCTTCGGGGACGCCCACCACGTCGGCATCTACGCCGGCAACGGCCAGGTGCTGCACGCTCCCAAGCCGGGTGCGTCGGTCCGCTACGAGGCCGTCACCAACATGCCGCTGAGCAGCATCGTGCGGGTCTGATCCCCGCTCGGCGCCTCCGGGCCCGGTCTTCCACCACGGAAGGCCGGGCCTGCGGCTTTTCCGGCTGCTCGGGCTGATGTCCGATTAGGAGTCAAATATTCGGGTCCGGAGGGGTTTGGACTCGCTTGCCCGGACTCGCTAACGTCTGCCACCGGACTCCCGCTCGACGGCCGCCCGCAGTGGGGCGGCGGCGGGGCCGCGCCGCCGGATTGGAGCCGTTGCCGCCATGCCCGTGCACCGCCGTTCCCAACTGCTCGCCCGCGCGCTGGTGCTGACGGCGGCCGCCACCACCGCGCTCGGCGTCGCGACCGGAGGCAGCGCCCAGGCCGCCCCCGGCAGCCCGGACCCGACCGACCGCAAGGAGGTCAAGGCGCAGGTCGAGCAGCTCTACGAGGAGGCCGAGCAGGCGTCCGAGAAGTACAACGCGGCCCTGGAGGCCCAACGGCGCCTCCAGGGCGAGACCACGATCCTCCAGGGCGAGATCGCCGTCGCCCAGGACCAGCTCAACGAGCTGCGCGGCAGTCTGGCGACCGTGGCCGGGGCGCAGTACCGCGGCGGAGGGATGGCCCAGGCCGCCCAGCTGATGCTGTCCTCCGACCCGGAGGGGTACCTGGCCCGGGCCCGGACCATGGGCCAGGAGGCGCAGCGGCAGCAGGAGACGCTGCACGAGCTGGTCGCCCGCGAGCGCCGGCTCGACCAGCGGCGCGTCGAGGCGACCGGCAAGCTCGCCGAACTGGACGAGGCCCGCCGCTCGCTCGCCGACGGCAAGCAGCAGATCCAGCAGCGGCTCGCCGCGGCGCAGAAGCTGCTCAACGGCCTGGGCGCCGGCGAACGGGCCAGGATGACCGCCCAGGACGCCCGGGACGCCGAACAGCGCGCCACCCGCGGCACCGACCGGCTGGACCTCGGCTCCGCCCCGGCCGCCTCCGAGCGCGGGGCGGCCGCGCTGGCGGCCGCGGTGCGGATGGTCGGGGCTCCGTACGTCTACGGAGCCACCGGGCCCCGCGCGTTCGACTGCTCCGGTCTGATGTACTACAGCTGGCGGCAGGCAGGAGTGACCCTGCCGCGCACTTCGCAGGCCCAGGCGTACGCCGGCCGGCGGATCAACCTCTCCGAAGCGCGACCGGGAGACCTGGTGATCTTCTACCGGGACATGCACCACGTCGGCATGTACGCCGGCGGCGGCGTGATCGTGCACGCCCCCTACCCGGGCGCCAAGGTCCGCTACGAGAGCGTCAACGCCATGCCGGTCTCGGGGGTGGTCCGGCTCTGAGCGCCTCGACGTGCGGCCCCCACGGGCCGCATCCGATAGACCGGCCCCGTCGCGCGCTGTCGCGGCGGGGTGCGCTGCTGCTCGCGGCCGGCGGGCTGGCCCAGCTGTCGCTGCCGCCGGTCGCCCCGGCGGCGGCACCGGCCCGGCAGGCGGCCGATCGGCGCGCCGAGGTGGCCGCGGTGCTGGCGGAGCGGGCACGCTCGCTGCCGGCCCGTTCGGGGCTTCCGGTGGTCGGGGCGGCGTACCGCAACCTGGTGCTCGCCGCGGGCGGCGGGCCGGACCGGCTGACCGCCGCGGCCGACCTGGTGGTGCGGATCGCCGGGTACGACGACGACCCCGTGGTGTACCCGCGCCGGATCGCGCTGACCGGGGCCCAGGACGGCTGGCGGGTCGAGCGCGAGGAGAGTGCGAGCGGGCCGCCGGCGCTCTGGGACTTCGGCCCCGGACGGTCGGCGCCGGGCGCGCACTGTCTGGTGCTCGGGTCGGCCGACGGACCCGACCCGGCCGGACTGGTCGCGGTGGGGGACCGGGCGGTACCGGCCGTCGAGGAGGTCTGGGGCGGGGCGTGGGCCGGTCGGCTGCTGCTCGAACTGCCCGCCACCGAGGAGCAGTTCGCGCGACTGTTGGAGGTCGACCCGGCGGGCTGGGCGGGCATGGCGGCGGTCACCGTGGCCGCCCCTGGCGCGCCCCGGCACACCCCGGCGGACCGGGTGCTGGTCAACCCCGAGGCGTACGGGCGCCTCAGCGACTTCGGCCGGCAGGTGGTCATCACGCACGAGGCCACCCACGTCGCGACCAGGTCCGACACCCGGGCCTGGACGCCGCTGTGGCTCTCCGAGGGCGTCGCCGACTGGACCGCCTACCGCGACTCCGGCCGCAGCCCGCAGCAGATCGCCCCCGAGCTGGCCCGGGACGTCGCCGCCGGGCGGCTGCCCGCCGACCTGCCCGAGGACCGGGACTTCGCCGCCGGGGCCGCCGGCATCGCCCAGGCCTACGAGCAGTCCTGGCTGGCCTGCGAGCTGATCGCCCGCCGCTACGGGCCGCAGCGGCTGGTCGCCTTCTACCGGGCGGTCGGCGCGGCCGACGGGACGGACGAGGATCGCGAGCGCCGGACGGACCGGCTGCTGCGCGCCGAACTGGGCGTCGGCCTCGGTGAGTTCACCAGGCTCTGGCAGGCCGAGGTGGCGGCGCTGAAGGACTGAGGCCGACGGCCGGAACCGACGGCCGGAACCGACGACCGGAGTCCGGCCCTTCTGCTCGGGCCCGGTCCGGCGTGGTCCGGCGTGGCCGGTTCAGCGCCGCTGTTCGGCCGGCGCGCCCGGGTGGTCGATGCCGTCCAGCAGATCCTGCTCGTACGCGATGCCCGGGCGCACCGGGTAGCCCGCGGCCGGCAGCGCGGCCGGGTCCCGGTCCAGCACCACCGTCGGCGGCAGCGGTGCCTCGCCGCGGGTGGAGCGCCACAGCCGGACGCAGGAGAGCACGGCGGCGGCCACCAGCAGCAGGTTGCGCAGGGCCAGCACGGTGATCGCGAGCGGGTCGCTGGCCAGGACCTGGGTGAACATCGTCGGGAACTCGACCAGCGTCAGCGGGCAGGCGATCAGGATCAGCAGCGCCACCGGCCGCTGGCTGGTGCCGCGCACGGTCAGGCAGACCGCCGCGACGCCGACCAGCCAGACCAGGTACTGCGGGCTGATCACCCGGCTGGTCACCACGAAGATCAGCAGCGCGCACAGCGCCGCGTCGTACATGGTGGCCGCGTTGCGGCGCTTGGAGGTGAAGCGCCACAGCAGCAGCCAGAGGAAGCCCAGCACCGTGCCGGCCATCATCACCTTGCTGATCACGCCGACCCACGGCCCGAGCATCTCGGGGGAGCCGTAGTTCATGGTGACCCGGCCGTCCCAGCCCCCGGCGATCCGGGCCAGGTGCAGCGGCAGGGCGCCGACCGACTCCACCTCGATGCCGCGGTCCTTCTGGAAGGCCAGGAAGTCGAAGGCGCCGTTCATGCCGGCTGCCAGCAGGAAGCCGATCGAGACGGCGGTGGCCCCCGCCAGCGTCCAGGAACGGCGGGTGCGGCGGCCGGAGGGGGTGCCGATCAGGCCGAGCAGCGGCCAGACCTTGACGATGCCGCCCAGGCCCAGCAACAGCCCGCCGACCGCCGGGCGGCGGATCAGTGCCAGCAGGCCGGCCAGGGTGACCGCGGTGACGATGACGTCGAAGCGGTTGTAGATCATCGGGCCGAGCAGCGGGACCCCCGCCACCCACATCCAGGCGCCGGTCAGCGCCCGGCCCCGGCGCAGGCCGGTGCGGACCAGCAGGGCGGCCGCGGCGGCGTCGGCGACCCCGCAGATCACCCAGAACGAGACCAGGTACGACCAGGGCAGCAGGCCCGGCAGCAGGATCACCAGGGCGGCGCCCGGCGGGTACTGCCAGGTCACGTCGTCGAAGGGGAAGGTGCCGGTCTGCAGCACGCCGTACCAGGCGTGGTAGATCATCCACACGTCGGCGGTGACGTCGCCGCCGGGTGACTTCAGCACGCCGGTGATCAGCAGCACCAGCACGGTGCGGGTGGCCACCCAGGTCGCGCCGAGCGCGGCCAGCGCCCCGAGCGGGCGGCCGAGCCGGCCGCGCGACGAACCGGACTCGGTGGCCGGGGCCAATTCCACTGCGCTCCCTCGTTCGTCTCGGACGTCCTCACCGGAGGCGTCGTACTGACGGACGCCGGGGCCGTCGTGTCCGCGGCCCCGGGGCCGACCTCCGGACCCACGTACTAGGACTGACCCGGGGGTCAAACGGTTGCCGTGCGCGGTTCCGTTCCCGGCGGGTCATGGTGTTGACCTATCGTACGGATCACCCAGCGGTACACCGCGCACCCCCCGACCGAGCGAGCCGTGGCCTGATGCACAGAACCTTGATCGTCACCAATGACTTCCCGCCCCGCCCGGGGGGCATCCAGGCCTTCGTCCACAACATGGCCGTCCGTCAGCCCGCAGGGAGCATCGTGGTGTACGCCTCGACCTGGCGGGACGGCAGCGAGGTGAGGCGCTTCGACGCCGAGCAGCCGTTCCCGGTGATCCGGGACCGGACGAAGGTGATGGTTCCCACACCCCGGGTCACCCGGCGGGCCGCCGAGATCCTGCGCGCCGAGCAGTGCGACTCGGTCTGGTTCGGCGCCGCCGCCCCGCTCGGCCTGATGGCGCCCGCGCTGCGCCGGGCCGGCGCCGGGCGGCTGCTCGGCATGACGCACGGCCACGAGGCCGCCTGGGCCCAGCTGCCGGGCTCCCGGCAGCTGCTGCGCCGGATCGGCGCGGGCACCGACGTGCTGACCTACCTGGGCGAGTACACCCGCTCCCGGATCGCCGCCGCCGTCGGGCCGCGGGCCGCGGCCCGGATGGTGCAGCTGCCGCCGGGCGTGGACGAGTCGACCTTCCACCCGGGCTCCGGGGGCGCCGAGGTCCGCCGCCGGCTCGGGCTCGCGGACCGGCCGGTCGTGGTCTGCGTCTCCCGGCTGGTGCCGCGCAAGGGCCAGGACACCCTGATCGAGGCGATGCCGCAGATCCTGGCCGACGTGCCGGACGCGGTGCTGCTGATCGTCGGCGGCGGGCCGTACCGGGCGGACCTGGAGAAGCTCGCGGACGCCAAGGGCGTACGGGACTCGGTGCGGTTCACCGGTTCGGTGCCCTGGGAGGAGCTGCCCGCCCACTACGGGGCCGGGGACGTCTTCGCGATGCCCTGCCGGACCCGGCGCGGGGGCCTGGACGTCGAGGGCCTGGGCATCGTCTACCTGGAGGCCTCGGCGACCGGCCTGCCGGTGGTCGCGGGGGACTCCGGCGGCGCACCGGACGCGGTGCTGGAGGGCGAGACCGGGTACGTGGTGCCCGGTGGTTCGGCCGCGGCGTCGGCCGAGCGGATCGTGCGGCTGCTGCGCGACGAGGAGCTGCGGCGGCGGATGGGCGAGGCCGGGCGGCGGTGGGTGGAGCGCTCCTGGCGCTGGGACCTGCTGGCCGGGCGGCTGACCTCGCTGCTGGCGGCCTGAGGCCCCGAACGGCGCAGGGCCCCGCCTCCGGGAGGAGGCAGGGCCCTGCGGCTGCGGTGGTCACTTCTTGTAGAGGGCCTCGACCTCGGCCGCGAAGTCCTTCAGCACGAGGTTGCGCTTGAGCTTCAGCGAGGGCGTCAGGTGGCCGCTCTCCTCGGAGAACTCGGTGTCCAGCAGGCGGAACTTCTTGACCGCCTCGGCGTGCGAGACGGCCGCGTTGCCGTCGTCCACCGCGCCCTGCAGGGCGGCGAGCAGGTCCGGGTCCTCGGCGAGGTCGCCGACGGTGGCGCCGGCGGGCTTGCCGTTGAGCTCCTTCCACTTGGGGAAGAAGTCCGGGTCGACGGTGATCAGGCAGGCGATGAACGGCTTGCGGTCGCCGACCACCATGACCTCGCCGACCAGGGCGTGGGCCCGGATCCGGTCCTCGATCACGGCCGGGGCGACGTTCTTGCCACCGGCCGTGACGATGATCTCCTTCTTGCGGCCGGTGATGGTCAGGTAGCCCTCGGAGTCCAGCGAGCCGATGTCGCCGCTGGCCATCCAGCCGTCCCTGAGCGTGTCCGCGGTGGCCTGCGGGTTGTTCCAGTAGCCGGTGAAGACGTGCGGGCCCTTGAAGAAGACCTCGCCGTCCTCGGCGACCCGGACCGAGGCGCCGGGCACCGGCTGGCCGACCGTGCCGATCTTCGGCTTGTCCCACGGGTTGAAGGTGGTGGCCGCGCAGGTCTCCGTCAGGCCGTAGCCCTCCAGGACGGTGAAGCCGATGCCCCGGTAGAAGTGGCCCAGGCGCTCGCCGAGCGGGGCGCCGCCGGAGATGGCGTGGGTGGCGCGGCCGCCGAGCGCGGCGCGCAGCTTGCTGTAGACCAGCTTGTCGAAGACCGCGTGCTTGATCCGCAGGACCAGGCCGGCGCCGCCGGCGTCCAGCGCCCGGCTGTAGGCGATCGCGGTCTCGGCGGCCTTGTCGAAGATCTTGCCCTTGCCGTCGGCCTGGGCCTTGGCGCGGGCGGTGTTGTAGACCTTCTCGAAGACTCTCGGCACGCCCAGGATCAGGGTCGGCCGGAAGGCTGCCAGCTCGGCCGTGACGTCCTTGATGTCGGAGACGTGGCCGAGCTTGATCGGGGCCATCGCCGGGGCGATCTCGGCGATCCGGCCGAGCACGTGCGCCAGCGGCAGGAAGAGCAGGACGGAGCTCTCGCCGGTGCGGAACAGCGGGGCCAGCCGCTCGACGATGTTGCCGCACTCGGCGAGGAAGTTGCCGTGCGTCAGCTGACAGCCCTTCGGGCGGCCGGTGGTGCCCGAGGTGTAGACGATGGTCGCGATCGAGTCGGAGTCGGCGCTCCCGCGGTGCTCGGCGACGGTCTCGTCGGAGACCCCGTGGCCGGCCTCGGCCAGCGCGGCGACCGCGCCCTGCTCGATCTGCCAGGTGTGCTTCAGCTCCGGGAGACGGCCGCGGACCGTCTCGACCACCTCGCGGTGCTGGTCGGTCTCGGTGAGCACGGCGACCGCGCCGGAGTCGCCGAGGATCCACTCCACCTGCTCGGGGGAGGAGGTCTCGTACACCGGCACGGTGATGGCACCGGCCGACCAGATCGCGAAGTCCAGCAGCGTCCACTCGTACCGGGTCCGGGACATGATGCCCACGCGGTCCCCCGGGCGGATGCCGGTGGCGATCAGGCCCTTCGCTGCGGCGTGCACCTCGACCAGGAACTGGGCGGCGGTCAACTCCTGCCACTGGCCGTCCACCTTGCGGCTGAGGACCACGACGTCCGGGTGCCGCTCGGCGTTCTGGTGCACGAGGTCGGAGAGGTTACCGCCGCTCGGTACCTGGTAGAGGGCCGGAAGGCTGAAGTCGAGCAAGACTGCTCCTCGTTCGCGACGCTGCGGGACGGCAGGACGTTACTGCCCGGTAGGCAGCTTCGGCCAGGGGGGCGGCCCCGGTGTTCGAAGTGTCACACCCGGCCGGGTCCGACCAGGCCGTGACCAGGTCGTTCGAATGGCACCCTACGGCAGCCCCGCGGTGACCGGCCGGTAGCATGCCCCGCCGCCCGGCGCCCGCCGGGCCGCGGCCGCCCGCGGAGCACGCCCGTGCCGCCGACCGGATCGCCGGTCGCGATAGCCTGCTCCGGGCGGACCGGGCCGAGGGCGCCCCGGCCGGGCCGGCAGGCAGAGGGACGACGCGGAGGGCCATTCCATGGCGGAGCACACCAGGTCGAGCATCACCATCGACGCGACCCCGGCCACGGTCATGGCCGTGATCGCCGACTTCGCCGCCTACCCGGCCTGGACCGGTGAGGTCAAGGAGATCGAGGTCCTGGAGACCGGCGAGGAGGGACGCGCCGCCAAGGTCCGGCTGCTGCTCGACGCCGGCGCCATCCGCGACGAGCACGTCCTCGCCTACACCTGGGACGGCGACCGCGAGGTCGGCTGGACCCTCGTCCGCAGCCAGATGCTCCGCTCGCTGGACGGCTCGTACACCCTCGCGCCGCTGGCCGGCGGCCGCACCGAGGTGACCTACCAGCTCGCCGTGGACGTCAAGATCCCGATGCTCGGCATGATCAAGCGCAAGGCCGAGAAGGTCATCATCGACCGCGCCCTGGCCGGACTGAAGAAGCGCGTCGAGGACGCCGACGGCAAGCCGCGCTCCGAGGGCTGACACGGCGGAACGGGGGTCGACGGCATGACGGCGACACGCACCATCCTGGTCAGCGGTGACGCGGGCGCGCCCGCGGTGGCCGCCGCCACCGCCCTGCACGCCGCACGGCGCGGACACCGCACCTGGCTGCTGGCGGCCGACGACCCGCACCGGGCGCTCGACTCCGCCCTCGGCACCCGGCTGGAGCCCGAACCGCTCGGCTACGCCCCCGGCCTGACCGTCTCCCGAATCGACGAGCAGGCCGCCTTCCGCTACGCCGTCGGCGAGCTCACCGGCCGGCTCAAGCCCGCCCTCGACCTGCTCGGCGCCGAACAGCTCGACCCCGAGGAGCTCACCGCGCTCCCCGGCATCGCCCGGCTCGCCCTGCTGCGCGCCCTGCCCGCCGCCGACCAGGACGTCCTGGTCGTGCTCGCCCCGCCGCCCGCCGAGCTGATCGCCACCCTCGCCCTGCCCGAGCAACTGGCCCGCTACCTGGATCGGCTCGTCCCCGAGCAGCGGCAGGCCGCCCGGGCGCTGCGCCCGCTGCTGGCCGGGCTGGCCGGCGTCCCGATGCCCGCCGACTGGCTGTACGAGGGGCGCGGCAAGGCCGCCGCGGCGCTCGCCGAGTCCGGCGCCGCGATCGCCGACCCCGGCACCAGCGTCCGCCTGGTCGTCCCCGCCGACGGCCACCCGTACGGGGAACTGCGCCGGATCCGGGCCGGGCTCGCGCTCCACGGACACCGACCGGACGCCGTGGTCGTGCACGGCGCGCTGCCCGAGGCCGCCGCCGCCTCGCCCGACCCCTGGCTGGCCGCGCTGGCCCGCCGACGGCAGGAGGAACTGGCCGCCCTCGCCGCCGGGACCGACGCCCCGGTCCTGGTCACCGGCCTCGCCGACGCCAGCCTGGAGGCCGTCGCCGACCGCCTCTACGGGGACGGCCCCGGCCCCGAACGGCTCGCCCCGGTGCCCTGGACGGTCGAGGACCGGCTCGCCGAGGACGGCCTGCTGGTCTGGCACCTCGACCTGCCCGGCGCCGACCGGGCGGAGCTGGACCTGGTCCGCCGGGGCGACGACCTGGTGGTCGGCCTCGGCGCCCACCGCCGGGTGCTCACCCTGCCGTCCGCGCTGCGCCGCTGCACGGTGGCCGGGGCCGGGCTGCTGGACGGGGTGCTCACCGTGCGGTTCGCTCCTGATCCTGCGCTCTGGCCGCAGGGCTGACCGGCCGCCCGGCACGGATCCGAGGCCCCGTGCGGGCCTGCGGCAGGGCCTCGGACGGGCCCGCACCGGGCCCCGGGCAGGCGCCGTTCGGCCTTTCCGGGGGGTACGGCCGGTCGGGTAGCGTCGGGCCGGAGGGCCGCGGGGTGCGGCCACGGCCGAGGAGGCGCCCGCGATGACCAGCACCGACGACCGCACCGAGCCCGTCGACGACCGCACCGAGTCCGTCGGGGGCCGCACCGGGGCCGCCGACGGGCGGGCCGGGCAGGCCGACGGCGAGGAGGGGACTCGGGCCGACGGGCAGGCTCACCCGTTCGGGCCGGAGCTGGGCCCGCTGGTGGACGAGGTGCGCCGGTTCGCCACGGCCCTCGGCGAGAAGGCGCAGGAGACCAGCGCCACCACCCTGATCACCCTCTCCGGCCTGGCCGACCGCCTGCGCACCCAGCAGCCGGAGATCTACACCCACCTCGCCGCCGCCGGCTCCGGGATCGCCGCCGCGGGCGCCGAGCTGCTGGCCGCCTACCGCGCCGCCGTGGCCGGGCACGAGAGCCGCTGGACCGCCGGGCAGGGCGCGGCCACCGAGAAGATCGACCTCGACGGGCCTGACGAGCCGTCCGCCAAGCAGTGAAACCGTAACTTTCGGAGGGTGACCGCGTTGCTCCCGTACGTCACGAAGAAGGAGATTAGATACGACTTTTGAAGCGTCACCGCGCGGTTGCCCCAAAATTGTCTTCGAATAATGTATGCGAGGCTGTGTACGGGGGCCGGGTTGGGCGGTACCGTTCCGTCCAGCGGGAACGAGTGAATAGCTGAGGGACACATGGCTCTGACCATCGGCGTCGATGTCGGCGGGACCAAGATCGCGGCAGGTGTGGTCGACGAGACGGGCGAGATCCTGGCCCGGACCAGGGTGCCCACCCCGGCCGACCCTCAGTGGGCGGTCGATGCCATCGCGCAGGCCGTGCGCGAGCTCAAGGAGGAGCACCCCGGCGTCACCGCGGTCGGGGTCGGCGCTCCCGGCTTCGTCGACAGCAACCGCTCCACGGTGATCTTCGCGCCCAACATCGACTGGGAGAACGAGCCGCTGCGCGGCCGGATCGAAGAGCTCACCGGCCTGTCTGCGGTGATCGAGAACGACGCCAACTCCGCCGCCTGGGCCGAGTTCCGCTTCGGCGCGGCCGCCGAACACCAGGACATGGTGCTGATCACGGTCGGCACCGGCATCGGCGGCGGCATCGTCATGGACGGCCGGCTGCACCGCGGCCGGTTCGGCGTGGCCGGCGAGATCGGCCACCTCAACATGGTCCCGGACGGCCTGCAGTGCGGCTGCGGCGGCAAGGGCTGCTGGGAGCAGTACGGCTCCGGGCGGGCGCTGCGCCGCTACGGCCGGGAGAAGGCGGCGGCCGACCCGGTGCGCGGCCGGCGGATGCTGGAGCTCAACGACGGCGTCGCCGAGACCATCCGCGGCATCCACATCACCGAGGCCGCCGAGGCCGGCGACCCGCTCGCCCTGGAGTGCTACTCGGAGCTGGCCGACTGGCTGGGCCGAGGCATGGCCGACCTCGCCGCGCTGTTCGACCCGGCCGTCTTCGTGCTCGGCGGCGGCGTCTCCGACTCCGGCCGCCTGCTGCTCGACCCGGTCGCCAAGGCCTTCGAGCACTACCTGACCGGCGGTGTGCACCGCCCGCGCGCCGAGGTCGTACTGGCCTCGATGGGCTCCGCCGCCGGCATCGTCGGTGCGGCGGACCTGGCCCGCACCCCCGCGTAGGACGCACACCCCTCTTCCCAGCCCGCCGGCGGCGGTGCGACCGGGCCCCGACCGCTCCCGGACGCGCCGCCGCCGTCGCACGTCCCGGCGGCGGCGCGTACGGTCGGAGACCGGTCCCGCGTACGGTCGGAGCCGACGACGACGCACCCGGCGACGACGCACAGGGGAGGGCCATGACCGCCGAGACCGATCCAGTCGGCAGTCCCACGACCGTCGGACCACTGCCGCCGGCCGGCCCGCGGCGGCTGCGCCTGCTCAGCTACAACATCCGCTCGCTGCGCGACGACCGGCGGGCGCTGGCCCGAGTGATCCGGGCCTGCGCGCCCGACCTGGTCTGCATCCAGGAGTCGCCGCGCTACTGGCGTCCCGAGGGGCAGGCCGGGTGGCTGGCCCGGCACACCGGGACGGAGGTGCTGGCCGGCGGCGGGCGGACCGCGGCCGGTCCGCTGCTGCTCGGCCGGCCCGGCGCCGCCGAGGTGCTGGGGGTGCACGACCGGCTGCTGCCCAAGACCCGCGGCCTGCACGCCCGCGGCTTCGCCACCGCGCTGCTGCGGCTGCCCGGCACGGCGCCGTTCACCCTCACCAGCTGCCACCTGAGCCTGCAGCCCGAAGAGCGGTACGGGCAGTTCGAGCTCCTGCTCGACCAGCTCGCGATCGCCGAACACGGCGTCGTGGCAGGGGACTTCAACGAGCACCCGGACGGGCCCGGCTGGCAGCTGCTGGCCTCCCGGCTGCAGGACGGCCACCCGACCGCCCCCTGGGGCGGCGAGTTCACGTCCGTACCGGAACGCCCCTACCAGCGGATCGACGCCGTCTTCGCCACCCCCGGGATCACCGTCCTCGGCTGCGGGGTGCCGCACGGGCTGCCCGGGGTCACCGAGGCCGACCTGCGGGCCGCGACCGACCACCTGCCGGTGCTCGCGGTCCTGGAGGTCCCGGAGGGCTAGGCCCCGCCCTCGGACCCTCTCCGGCGGACCCCCGCCCTCGGACCCTCTCCGGGGACCCCCGCCCTCGGAGCGGGGCCTGCGGACCGGCGCCGGAGGGCCGGTCCTACACGACCGCCCCGTGGTCCGGGTCCTCCGGCTCGTCCTCGTCGCGGTCCCGCATCCGGGCCACCAGGGTGACGAAGCCGCCGAGGAAGGCCGTGACCCCGACCCAGGCGGGCCAGCCGGAGATCTCCCGCCAGACCACCGCGTCGACCAGCAGCAGCGCCGGGCCGCCGAGCACGGCGAGCCAGGCGAACTTGGCGGTCACGTCGGCCTCGGGCAGCGGCGGGGGCTCCGGTGGGACGAAGTGGCCCTCGTCGGTCTCCTCGTCCAGCTCGAAGTCGCGCGGACCCGAACCGGCGGCGGGCATCACCGGCCGACCGGAGCGGGGGCGCGGCTGCGGTGCGAGGTCGGCGAGGTCGCCCTGCCCGCCGGCTCCGGGGCCGTCCTTGTAGCCGCCCTTGAACCCGTTCTGCGCCCGGAGGTTCTCGACCTCGGGCCAGTTGGGGTTGTTGAGGTCGACCGGGTCGTCGAACTGGGCGACCAGGGCCGCGAAGATCTCGTCCTGCTCGGCCTGGCTGCGCTCGGGCGCGCGGCGTGGCCCGGCGGGGACCCCCGGCCCGGCGGAGTCGCCAGCGGTGTCCTTCGCGGGCGCCGGTGCCGGCGTGGGGGCGGGTGCCGGTGCCGCGGCGCCCTCCGCGCCGGTACGGTCCGTCGGCGCACCGCCCGGGGCGGCGGCGTCCTTCGCCCCGCCGTCCTGCGTAGCGCCGTCCCTCGCCCCGCCGTCCTTCGTCGCGC
Source organism: Kitasatospora sp. NPDC059577 (assembly GCF_042735475.1). Lineage (NCBI taxonomy): Bacteria > Bacillati > Actinomycetota > Actinomycetes > Kitasatosporales > Streptomycetaceae > Kitasatospora > Kitasatospora sp. NPDC059577. The sequence goes on from NZ_JBHWBZ010000006.1 coordinate 28,988, forward strand.
CGTCCTCGCGGGGAGTCTCGTCCCCGCCGCCCGCCGTGCTGCTCTCGTGCACTTCCGGCCCTTCAGCCATGGTGATCGTCGGATTCGACCCGGGTTGCGCCCGCCGCGTGCGCGGGGGCCAGCCGTCGGATGAAGTCCTGGCTGGCCGCGAATATTTCCGCCGCGTCGTGGTCCAGCGTCGCGACGTGGAAGCTGCGTTGGCACAGCCGCTCCGTCACGTCGGTCGAGGATATCCGGGCCAGCACCAGTTCCGAGTTGGCCGGCGAGACGACGTGGTCCTGGGGGCTGTGGAAGAGCAGGACCGGCTGGGTCACCTCCGGCAGCCGGTCCTGGACCTCCCGCCAGAGCCGGCTCAACGACCAGGCGGCGTGCAGCGGCGTCCGGTCGTAACCGTGTTCGGTCACCCCGGTCCTGGCGATGTCGTCGGCGATCCCGGGCACGCTCGGGACGAGGTGGCGCAGCACCGGAAGCAGCACACTCGCGGGGGTGTCCGAGCGCACCGACGGGTTGACCAGCACCAGCCCGGAGACCGTCGGGCCGTGCAGCGCGGCGAGCCGCAGCGCCAGCGCGCCGCCCATCGACAGCGCGCAGACGAAGACCTGCTCGCACTCGTCGGCGAGGGCCAGCAGCTCGCGTTCGACCTCGGCGTACCAGTCCTCCCACCGGGTGAGCTGCATGTCCTGCCAGCGGGTGCCGTGTCCCGGCAGCAGCGGCAGCGACACGGTGTACCCGGCCGCGGCCAGTTCCTCGGCCCACGGGCGCAGCGACTGCGGCGACCCGGTGAAGCCGTGGCAGAGCAGCACGCCCACCGCTCCACCGCGGTGGCGGTACGGTTCGGCACCGGGCAGCAACGGCATGGCGGACTCCTTCGCGGGCGGGTGGCGCTGGGGGAGGGACGCTGGAGGGGCAGCTGCAGGAATTCGCATCGTCCCACGCCCCGCGCCGGGCCGTACACCCCCATCGGCGGGGGCGGGCACAGTCGACGGCCGCGGGGCATTAGGATCGACCGGTCCGCATAACAGGAGGCCCGGGTTGTTCTACCGACTGATGAAGATGATCGTCGCGCCACTGCTTCGGATCTTCTTCCGGCCGTGGATCGAGGGTGAGGAGAACATCCCCACCGAGGGTGCGGCGATCATCGCCAGCAACCACCTGTCCTTCTCGGACTCGTTCTTCTTCCCCGCGCTGATCAAGCGCCGGGTGACCTTCATCGCGAAGGCCGAGTACTTCAACACTCCGGGCCTCAAGGGCCGGCTGACCGCCGCGTTCTTCAAGGGCGTCGGTCAGCTGCCGGTGGACCGCTCGGGCGTGCGCGGCGCCGGCGAGGCCGCGATCCGCAGCGCCATCGCGGTGCTGGAGCGCGGCGAGCTGTTCGGCGTCTACCCGGAGGGCACCCGTTCGCCCGACGGCAAGCTGTACCGCGGCAAGGTCGGCGGTCTGGCCCGCGTCGCGCTGGCCACCGGCGCCCCGGTGATCCCGGTCGCCATGATCGACACCGAGAAGGTGCAGCCGCCCGGCCAGGTGGTCCCGAACTTCGGGACCCGCCCCGGTATCCGGATCGGCCGCCCGCTCGACTTCTCCCGCTACCACGGCATGGAGAACGACCGCTTCATCCTCCGTTCGGTGACGGACGAGGTGATGTACGAGATCATGCGGCTCTCCGGCCAGGAGTACGTGGACATCTACGCGACCGCGGCCAAGCGGCAGATCTCCGAGGACAAGAAGAAGGCCGACGCCGAGCGTCGCGCCGCGGCCAAGGCGGAGAAGGCCGAGGCCGCCGAGGCGGAGAAGGCGGAGAAGACCGCCGAGGCCGAGAAGGCCGCCGAGGCGGACAAGGAGACCGGCTCGGCCTGACGGCCCGGCCGGGCCCGGGGGAGGGGCGGATGACGGACGGCGGCAGAGCCGGCGCGGTGGGCGGGACGGTGGCGGCCGGCGGCATGTCCGTCGAGCTCCCGCTGTGGAAGGCCATCTCCTACTTCCGGATGCTGGCCCTGATCTACGCCCTGCTCCGGTACTTCAACTCGTACCTGCACTTCCTGCACCCGGTGGCGGGCTGGATCTTCCTGGGCGCGCTCACCCTCTGGACCCTCGCCACCACCCGGGCCTTCGCCAACCCGCAGCGCTGCACCTGGTACGTCCTGGGCGTCGACCTCACCCTCGCCGTCACCGGCATCGTGATGAGCGGCCTGACCGACGCCCCGGCCCGGATCAGCCACGGCGCGCCGACCCTGCCCACCATCTGGGCCGCGGGCACGGTGCTCGGCTGCGCCGCCAAGGGCGGCTGGCGGCCGGCGGCGGCCACCGGTTCGGTGATCGGCGTCGCCAACATCCTCGGCCACGGCGGGCCGACCGGCGACAACATCCACAACATCGTGCTGCTGATGGTCGCCGGGTGCGCGATCGGCTACGTGATCGAGCTGGCCCGGGCCAGTGAGGCCACGCTCACCCGGGCGCTCCAGGTCGAGGCGGCCACCCGGGAGCGCGAGCGGCTCTCCCGGGACATCCACGACGGCGTGCTGCAGGTGCTGGCGCTGGTCCAGCGGCGCGGCTCGGAGCTGGGCGGGGGGACGGGCGGCGCCGCCGGCGGCGCGGACTTCGCCGAACTGGGCCGCCTGGCGGGTGAGCAGGAGCGGGCGCTGCGGACCCTGATGACCGGTGGTCCGATCCCGGCCCAGCGCCTGCCGGAGCCCGACGCCGCCGAACCGCGCGACCTCACCGCGCTGCTGCGCCCGTACGCCGACGAGCGGATCACGCTCTCCGCGCCCGGCACCCCGGTGCTGCTGCCCGCCCCGGCGGTCGGCGAGCTCGCCGCGGCGGTCGGCGCGGCCGTCGACAACGTCCGCCGGCACGCCGGGGAGGGGGCCCGGGCCTGGATCCTGGTCGAGGACGAGCCGGAGGCCGTCACGGTCAGCATCCGCGACGACGGCCCCGGCTTCGCCCCGGGCCGGCTCGGCGAGGCGGAGCTGGCCGGACGGCTCGGCGTCTCCCAGTCCATCCGCGGCCGGCTGCTGGACCTCGGCGGCACGGCCGAGCTGTACTCGGCGCCCGGTGAGGGCGTCGAGGTCGAACTGCGGGTCCCGAGGAAGGCCACTCAATGACAGACCAGCTGATGACCGATCAGCCGACCACCGACCGGCCGGTGCGGGTGATGGTGGTGGACGACCACCCGATGTGGCGGGACGCGGTCTCGCGCGACCTCGCCGAGGCCGGGCTGGACGTGGTGGCCACGGCGGGCGACGGCGAGGAGGCCGTGCGCCGCGCCCGCGCCTGCTCGCCGCAGGTCATCGTGCTGGACCTCAACCTGCCCGCGCTGCCCGGTGCCGAGGTGTGCCGCCAGGTGGTCGCGCACGACCCGGCGGTGCGGGTGCTGGTGCTGTCGGCCAGCGGGGAGCACCAGGACGTGCTGGAGGCGGTGAAGTCCGGTGCGACCGGGTACCTGGTGAAGTCCGCCGGACGGGAGGAGCTGCTGAACGCGGTGCTCCGGACGGCCGTCGGCGACGCGGTCTTCACCCCGGGCCTGGCCGGGCTGGTGCTCGGCGAGTTCCGCCGGCTGGCCACCGAGCCGGCCCCGGCGTCGGCGCCCGCGGCCCCGCAGCTGACCGCCCGGGAGACCGAGGTGCTGCGGCTGGTGGCCAAGGGCCTGTCGTACCGCCAGATCGCCGACCGGCTGGTGCTGTCGCACCGCACGGTGCAGAACCACGTCCAGAACACGCTCGGGAAGCTGCAGCTGCACAACCGGGTGGAGCTGGTCCGGTACGCGATCGAGCAGGGCCTGGACGACGAGATCTGACGGGGCCCGGGCGGTCGCGAACCGCCCGGGACGCCGTCGACCCGTCGTGCCCCGACCGTTCAGCGGCGGACCGGCGCCGCCTCGCGCAGCAGGCCCGCCACGATGTCCACGCCCTCGCGGGTGAGCACCGACTCGGGGTGGAACTGGAGGCCGGCGAAGCCGGGCCCGCGCAGGGCGTGGACGTCGCCGGTGGCGGCGTCCCGGGCGACCTCGACGCCCACGGCGGCGAGCCGGGCCGCGTCGGCCTCCGAGCAGCGCGCGGTGAAGGTGTTGTAGAACCCGACCGTCCGCTTGGTGCCGAACAGGTCGATGGTCTCCTGCGCCCCCTGGTACGGGACGGCCTTGCGGCCCAGCGCCAGCCCGAGTTCGGCGGAGAGCAACTGGTGGCTGAGGCAGACCGCGAGCAGCGGTGCGGTCCGGGCGCCGGAGCGGGCGGCGGCCAGGGAGTCCGCGACGATCGGTCGCAGCACGGCCATCTTGGGGTCGTCGGCGAGCGCCGGGTCGCCGGGGCCGGGGCCGAGCACCAGCGGACCGGGGTGCGCCGCGACGAGTGCGCGCAGCCCGGGCTCGTCGTAGCGGACGACCGTCACCCGGTGGCCGAGCGAGCCGAGCAGGTGGGCGAGCATCGAGGTGAAGGTGTCCTCGCCGTCCACGACCAGGGCCGGCTCGGTCTCGGTGACGAGGGCCGGCGTCTGCATCCGCAGCCAGAACGGTGCGAGGCCGGCCCGGCGGGCGTCGAGCGCGGCCTGCACCCGGTGGTCGTCGGCGAGCCGGGGGCCGGTGGGGTGGGGGAGCCGGGCGGGCGCGGGCCGGGCGCCGATCGCGGTGAGCACCCCGGCGGCCTTGGCGTGGGTCTCGGCGACCTCGGACTCCGGCACGGAGTGGCGCACCAGGGTGGCGCCGACCCGGACGACGAGCCGGCCGGTGGCCGGGTCGATGTCGGCGGTGCGGATGCAGATCGGCGAGTCCAGCAGCTGCCCGCCGCTGGCGGAGCGTCCGATCAGGGCGAGCGCGCCGGAGTAGTAGCCGCGCCCGGTGGGTTCGTACCGGTTGATGACCCGGGTGGCGTTCTCGACCGGGCTGCCGGTGACGGTGGCGGCGAACATCGTTTCGCGGAGCACGTCGCGGACGTCCAGCGAGGTGCGGCCGCGCAGTTCGTACTCGGTGTGGGCGAGGTGGGCCATCTCCTTGAGCCGGGGCCCGAGCACCTGGCCGCCGAGGTCGCCGACCGTGCACATCATCTTGAGCTCCTCGTCCACGACCATGGTGAGTTCCTCCAACTCCTTGGGGTCGTGCAGGAACCGGAGCAGTGAGTCGATGTCGGAGCCGCCCGCCGGATAGCGGTAGGTGCCGGAGATCGGGTTCATCACGACGGTGCCGCCGCTCTGGCGGACGTGCACCTCGGGGGAGGCGCCGACCAGGACCCGTTCGCCGGTGTGCACCAGGAAGGTCCAGTAGGCGCCGCGTTCCTGCTCCAGCAGCCGTCGGAAGAGGGTCAGCGCGAGGGCCGGGTCGAAGTCGTCGAGGGTGGCGTGGAAGTCGCGCCGGATCACGAAGTTGGCGCCCTCGCCGTTGCCGATCTCGTCCTCGATCACCCGGCGGACGATCGAGGCGTACGAATCGTCGTCCACGTCGAACGCGCCACCGGCAAGTGAGACCGGCAACTGCGGTAGGGCGGACGTGAATTCGGCCAAGGGGAGGACGTGCTGTTCAGCCACCGCGAGGGCCTGCAGCGGGGTGCCGTCGTCGTGCGCCTCGAAGCCGCGCTCGCGGATCTGCCGGTACGGGACGAGCGCGAGCAGGTCGTGCACCGGGGTGCCGCCGGCCGGGACGCCGCTGCGCACCGGGAGGTCGGCGAGGCGCCGGTAGCTGTCGACGGTGCCCAGCAGCACCTCGACGGTGTCCGGGGCGAGCCGGGGGGTGCGGCGGTGCAGCAGGGCGAAGGCGGGGGCGCCGGGGGCGGTGAGACGGGTGAGCAGGTCGGTGACGGTGGTCACGGTGCGGCTTCCTTCCGGGTGGATGGCGAGGGCGGTGCTGGGTCCGCTCCCGGAGGGCCGTCTGCTCAGACGCCGACGGCCGCCCCGAGGGGCGGCCGTCGTGTTCGTCTAGGAACGCGCGATCGGTGGGCCACCCTTGGAGGAGGCCCACCACCAGGAGTGGTTGTGGGGCGCGTGCATGGGTCGAGCGTAGCGGATCCGGCAGGACGGGTGAGCGGCGTCACGCCTTTGTCCGAGATGTGTCTCACCCCTCGGGCAATGGTCACGAATCGCTCGTGCCACCCCGTAGCCTTGGCCGTGTGACCGCTACGACTGAGACATCGAGGGCTGCCCACTCCTGGCAGTCCCTGCCCGCGGCGCAGCAGCCTGAATGGCCGGACCAAGAGGCTCTGCGCAAGACCCTTGCCGAGCTCGCCTCGTATCCGCCGCTCGTCTTCGCCGGCGAGTGCGACCAGCTGCGCGCCCGGCTCGGAGCCGTGGCGCGCGGGGAGGCCTTCCTCCTCCAGGGCGGTGACTGCGCCGAGGCCTTCGACGGTGTCTCGGCGGAGCACATCCGCAACAAGCTGAAGACCCTGCTCCAGATGGCCGCCGTGCTGACGTACGCGGCCTCGGTGCCGGTGGTGAAGGTCGGCCGGATCGCCGGCCAGTACTCGAAGCCGCGCTCCAAGGCGACCGAGACCCGCAACGGCGTGACCCTGCCGGTCTACCGGGGCGACTCGGTGAACGGTTTCGAGTTCACCCCCGAGTCCCGCAACCCGGACCCGGAGCGCCTGAAGCGGATGTACAACGCGTCCGCCGCGACGCTCAACCTGGTGCGCGCGTTCACCACCGGTGGTTACGCCGACCTGCGCCAGGTGCACGCGTGGAACCAGGACTTCGTCCGCAACTCGCCGGCCGGCCAGCGCTACGAGCAGCTCGCCCGGGAGATCGACAACGCGCTGGCGTTCATGAACGCCTGCGGTGTCGCGCCGGAGGAGTTCAAGACGGTCGAGTTCTTCTCCTCGCACGAGGCGCTGATCCTCGACTACGAGACCGCGCTGACCCGCGTGGACTCGCGTACCGGCGAGCTGTACGACGTCTCCGGCCACATGGTGTGGATCGGCGAGCGCACCCGGCAGCTGGACCACGCGCACATCGAGTTCGCCTCGAAGGTCCGCAACCCGATCGGCGTCAAGCTCGGCCCGACCACCTCGGTGGACGAGGCGCTCGCCCTGATCGAGAAGCTGGACCCGGAGCGCGAGCCCGGCCGCCTGACCTTCATCACCCGGATGGGTGCGGGCAAGATCCGCGAGCACCTGCCCGCCCTGGTGGAGAAGGTCACCGCCTCCGGCGCCAAGCCGGTGTGGATCTGCGACCCGATGCACGGCAACACCTTCGAGGCCTCCAGCGGCCACAAGACCCGCCGCTTCGACGACGTCCTGGACGAGGTCAAGGGCTTCTTCGAGGTGCACCGCGCGCTCGGCACCCACCCGGGCGGCATCCACGTGGAGCTGACCGGCGACGACGTCACCGAGTGCGTCGGCGGCGGCGACGAGGTCATGGTGGACGACCTGCACCAGCGCTACGAGACGGCCTGCGACCCGCGGCTCAACCGCAGCCAGTCGCTGGACCTGGCCTTCCTGGTCGCCGAGATGTACCGGGGGCAGTGAGCCCCGCGCACGGCCGGCCCCGCGCGGGCCGAATGTGACGAAAGCCCCTCCGGATTCGGGGTTCCCGAGCCCGGAGGGGCTTTTTCGTACCCGGATCGCCGGGTAAGGTGAGGCTTAGTGAGCTAAGGCAAGCCTTAGTCAAGATCCACTCCGCTTCACCCCGGGAGATACCGCGATGTACGTGTGCATGTGTCATGCGGTCACCGAGGACCAGGTGAAGAAGGCGATCGACGGGGGTGCCGGCACCCCCCGCCAGATAGCGAAGGGCTGCAAGGCCGGCACCGACTGCGGGTCCTGCGTGCGCCGGATCCAGGCGCTGCTCGGCGAGCACGGCGCCCGGCCCTGCCCGACCGCCCGGCTGGCGGCGAAGCTCGGCCTCGCCGAAGCGGAGCCGCAGCCGGGGGGAGCGGCGGCGGACCCGGCCCCGGCCGCCCCGGCGCCCGGGGCGGTTCCGACGGCCCCGATCGCGCCGGTGCTCCCGCTGCGCGTGGCCTGAGGCCTCAGGACTCCGGCTGCTCGATGAGCTGGGCCAGGTAGAGCGGCTCGCCGAGCTTCTCCAGGAGTTCCAGCTGGGTGTCCAGGTAGTCGATGTGGTGCTCCTCGTCGGCCAGGATGTCCTCGAAGATGTTCGCCGAGGTCACGTCGTTCTTGGCCCGCATCACCACGATCCCGCGCTTGAGCCGGTCGATCGCCTCGACCTCGACCTGGCGGTCGGCCTCGAACATCTCCTTGACCGTCTGGCCGATCCGGACGTGGAAGAGCCGCTGGTAGTTGGGAAGCCCCTCCAGGAACAGGATCCGGTCGGTGAGCGTCTCGGCGTGCTTCATCTCGTCGAAGGACTCGTGCCGGGTGTACTTGGCGAGCTTCGTCCAGCCGAAGTTCTCCTGCATCTTGGCGTGCAGGAAGTACTGGTTGATCGCGGTCAGCTCGGCGGTGAGCTGCTCGTTGAGGAACTCGATGACCTCGGGATCGCCCTGCATGGCGGTGCCTCCTGCGCTCGTCCTGGGGTGGGTCCTGCGCTGCGCATCCTGGCACCGTGGCGGGAAGGAATTCCAGTAAGTTCACACTCACTAGGACATGTGTCGGAATATCCGATTTGGGCGGAAGTTGCTCGGTGAGCGATCGACCGTTGGCCCGTACGAGCGGGGCGTGAACCCACGCCAAGGGGCGCGTGCCGGGGCTCGTCCGCCGTCTGTCACCATGGATCCATGGGTCAGTCCACACACGAACCGCTGCCGCCGTCTGACCCGAGGCTCCCCCCGGGCCAGCGCGCACAGCGCGGCTGGCCCGCCCTGCACTACGGCCCGGTGCCCCGCTTCAAGCCGCTGACCTGGGATCTCCAGGTGTTCGGCGCCACCGCCTCGGCGGAGAAGCACAGCTGGGACTTCGGGGCCTTCAGCGCCCTGCCGCGCACCACCGTCGTCGCCGACCTGCACTGCGTGACCAAGTTCTCCGTGCTCGGCAACGAGTGGACGGGCGTGTCGGCCGCCGCCGTGCTCGACCTGGTGCCCCCGGCCCCCGGCGTCACCCACGTGATGGTCTGGGCGGAGTACGGCTACAGCGCCAACCTGCGGCTCGCCGACTTCGCCGACCCGCGCACCCTGCTCGCCACCCACCGCAACGGCGAGGCGCTGACCGCCGAGCACGGCTTCCCGGTCCGGCTGGTGGTGCCGCAGCTGTACGCCTGGAAGGGTCCCAAGTGGGTCCGTGCGGTGGAGTACATGCGGGCCGACCGGCGCGGCTTCTGGGAGGAGCGCGGCTACCACAACCTCGCCGACCCCTGGCGCGAGCAGCGCTACTCCTACCAGGAGGAGCCGGGCGAGGGCCCGCTGCGCTGAGGCCGCCGCCGGACTTTCCGCGCGGCGCCGGGCCCGGGCCCGGGCGTCGGACGCGGCTAGAAGAGCGAGAACCTGACCGTGACCGCGCTGCGCTGCGGCCGCCGCTCACCGGCCGCCGGGGACTGGCCGTTCACCTTGACCGCGCCGAACACGTCCCAGCCGGTGGTCTGCATCGTGAAGCCCGCGGCCTGCAGCGCCTTCTGCGCCTCGTCCTTGGTCATCCCGGTGACGTTCGGGACCGGCACCATGCCCTTGCTGACCACCAGCGAGACCGCGGCGTTCTCCTGCAGTTGCTGCCCGGCCGCCGGCGAGCTGCTGATCACCGAGCCCTCCGGGACGCCGTCGTCGTAGGTCTCGGTCACGGTGCCCCTGGTCAGCTGGGCGCCGGCCAGGGCCGCGGCGGCGTCGGCGGCGCTCTTGCCGACGAGGTCGGGCACCGCGATCCGCCTGGGCCCCTTGGAGACGGTGACGGTGATCGTGTCGCTCCGGCGGGTGCGCGCGCCGACCCCGGGGTCGGTGGAGATCACCTGTCCGGACGGCACGGACTCGCTGAACGCCTCGACGAACCTGCCGTGCAGGCCCTCCTTGTCCAGGATCCGCTGCGCCTCGGCCCGGTCCTTGCCGAGCACCCCGGGCACCGGGCCGTACAGCCCCTCGGACAGGCCGTAGGTGGCGCCGCCGACCGCCAGCACCAGCGCGGTCAGCGCCGCGGCCCAGATCAGCGCCTTGCGCGGGACCCGGCGCAGCAGGCCGGGCCGGCGCTCGCGCGCCGGGGCCGGTTCGTCGTACGGGCGCGGCTCGGTGAGCAGCTGGTCCATCAGCTCCGGCGGCACGTCCAGCACGCTGGTGCGCTCCGTCGGAGGGGCGTCGGCGGGCTGCGGCAGCGGCTGGATCACCGAGGTCGGCTCGCTGGTCGGGTAGCGCGGGCTGGGCCGGGAGGAGGCCGGCGGCTCGGCGTCCAGCTCGGCCGGGGTGAGGGTGCGGCGGACCCGCTGGACCGCGGCGAGCAGCTCCACCGCGTCGTACGGGCGGGCGTCGGCGACCCGGGCGCAGGCGCCGGCCACGATGGCGTCCAGTTCGGGGCCGACCGCGGGGGCGATCAGGGAGGGGGCGGGGACGTCCTCGTGCAGGTGCTTGTACATGACCTGGACGGGGTTGTCGCCGGTGTGCGGACGGCGGCCGGTGAGCATCTCGTAGAGCAGGATGCCGGACGCGTAGACGTCGACCCGCTGGTCGGTGGGGGCGTCCGGGAGGATCTGCTCGGGGGCGAGGTAGGAGACGGTGCCCATGACCGTGCCGCCGGTGGCGGTGCTGGTCGAGGTGGGTGCGCCGTCGGCGGCGCCGAGCACCCGGACCAGGCCGAAGTCGGCGACCTTGACCAGGCCGCTCTCGGTGATCAGCACGTTCTCCGGCTTGACGTCCCGGTGCACCAGACCGGCCCGGTGGGCGGCGCCGAGGGCGGCGAGCACCGGTTCCAGGACGTCCAGGGCGGCCCGGACGGAGAGTGCGCCGCGGTCGCGCAGCAGGTCGCGCAGGGTGCGGCCGGGCACGTACTCCATGGCGAGGAAGACGTTTCCGCCGTCCGCGCCCTGGTCGAAGACGTTGACCACGTTGGGGTGGGTGAGCTTGGCGACCGCCTTGGCCTCGCGGATGAAGCGGGCGGTGAAGCCCTCGTCCCCGGCCAGGGCGGGGTGCATCACCTTGAGGGCGACGACCCGGTCGAGCCGGGTGTCGGTGCCCTTGTAGACGGTGGACATCCCGCCGGTGGCGATGCGCTGCTCGACCTGGTACCGGTTGTCGAGCAGGGTGCCGATCAGGGGGTCGTGCAGTGCCATGTCCACTCGGGCGAGTCTAGTGCCGGGCCCGCCGGCCGGGCCCGGGGACACCGCCCCCGGGCCCGGCTGTGCCCGGCTTGTGACACGCCTCGGACCCCGCCGCAGGGGGGGCGTCCCCGGATCCCCGGTGACGGGCCCACGGGCGGGAGTGCGGCGACGGACCCTCAGAACGCGGGGAGTTCCCGGGTGTCCAGGTCCGCCCGGCCGGCCATCGCGGACGACGCCTCGGCGTGGAAGCGGCGCGGGATGCGGCCGGCCCGGTGGGCGAGCCGGCCCGCCTCGGCGGCGTGCCGCATCGCCTCGGCCATCAGCACCGGGTCCTGCGCCCGGGTCACCGCGGAGGCCAGCATCACGGCGGAGCAGCCGAGTTCCATCGCCAGCGCGACGTCGGAGGCGGTGCCGGCGCCCGCGTCCAGGATCACCGGGACGCTCGCGCTCTCCACGATCAGCTGGAAGTTGTGCGGGTTGCGGATGCCGAGACCGGAGCCGATCGGTGAGCCCAGCGGCATGATCGCGGCGCAGCCGACATCCTCCAACTTGCGGGCCAGCACCGGGTCGTCGTTGGTGTACGGCAGGACCGTGAAGCCGTCGTCGACCAGGGTCTCGGCGGCGTCCAGCAGCTCGATCGGGTCCGGCAGGAGGGTCCGCTCGTCGGCGATCACCTCCAGCTTCACCCAGTCGGTGCCGAGCGCCTCGCGGGCCAGCCGGGCCGTCAGCACGGCCTCGCCGGCGGTGAAGCAGCCGGCCGTGTTGGGCAGGACGCGGATGCCGTTGCGGGTGAGCACGTCCAGGACGGATCCCTGGGTGCCGGCGTCGACCCGGCGCATCGCGACGGTGGTCAGCTCGGTGCCGGAGGCGAGCAGCGCGCGCTCCAGGACCTCCAGGCTCGGCGCGCCGCCGGTGCCCATGATCAGCCGGGAGGAGAAGGTCGTCCCGGCGATGGTCAGCAGGTCGTCGGCCATCTCAGCCTCCCTGGACGGCGGTGAGGATCTCGATCCGGTCGCCCGCGTTCAGCGGCGTCCCGGGCCACGAACTGCGGGGGACCACGGCCTCGTTGAGGGCGGCGGCGACGCCGGTGTTGGCGCGACTCACGGTGGCGACCAGTGCGGCGAGGGTGGTCGTGGCGGCCACCGTGCGGGGCTCGCCGTTGACGCTCAGGGCGATCTCGGTCGGCGCGGATCCGGCCTGCGTGCTCTCGGCCGGCGCGGTGTCGGTGGGGGTGGTCTCGGTCATGCCAGGGCCTTCGTGGTGGAGCGGTCGGGGGAGAACCGGGTGGGGGTGAACGGCTGTGCCAGTGGCGGGAGTTCGCCGGTGGCCAGGTACTCGGCGAGCACGTCGGCGGTCACCGGGGCGAGCAGCACGCCGTTGCGGTGGTGGCCGGTGGCGGCGACCAGCCCGGGGAGCGCGGTCGGGCCGAGCAGCGGCGCGTTGTCGGGTGAGCCGGGGCGCAGGCCCGCCGAGGTCTCCACGAGCGGGAGTTCGGTGATGCCGGGGACCAACTCATGTGCGTCGCGCAGGAGTTCGTACACCCCGCCGGCGGTGACCGTGGTGTCGTAGCCCTGTTCCTCGGTGGTCGCGCCGATCACCAGCTCGCCGTTCTCCCGGGGCACCAGGTAGATGTGCCCGCCGCGCACCACGGCACGGACGTTGCGGGAGAGGAACGGCCGGTAGGCGGCGGGGATCCGCAGGCGCAGCACCTGCCCCTTCACCGGGCGGACCGCGGGCAGCACGCCCTCCGGAAGGCCGGCCAGCCGGTGGCTGTGCGGCCCGGCGGCGAGCACGACCCGGTCGGCGGTCACCCGCTCCCCGGTGCCCAGCCGGGCGCCGACTGCGCGGCCGCCCTCGACCAGCAGCTCCACCGCCTCGGCGGGCCGGACGGTGACGCCCGCGCGCTCCCCGGCGAGCAGCAGCGCGGTGAGCATCCGCCGGCCGTCCACCTGGTGGTCGTCCGCGACGTGCAGGCCGCCGCGCACACCGGGGGCGAGCATCGGCTCCAGCTTGCGGGCCTCCCGGCCGGTCAGCCACGTCGAGTCCAGGCCCAGCCGCCGGTGGAAGGCGTGCAGTTCGCGCAGTTCCTCGCGGTCGTCGGAGTCCAGCGCGACGGCGATCGTGCCGCAGGCGCGGTAGCCGGTGTCCGCGCCGCCGCTCGCCTCGGTGAGTTCGGCGGCGAAGGCCGCGTAGCGTTCGTTGGAGGCCATGCCGAGGCGCAGCAGCGGCTCCTCGCCGTACTGGAGCTCGGTGACCGGGGCGAGCATCCCGGCCGCGACCCTGGCCGCCCCGCCGCCGGGGTCGGGGTCGACCACGAGGGTCCGCAGCCCGCGCTGCGCCGCCCGCCAGGCGACGGCGAGGCCGATGATGCCTCCGCCGATCACCAGGACGTCGGCGTGGGCGCCTGATGGCAAGCGTGTCAAAGCTGCTCCTCTCCCTTCGCCGGTATGACCCGGATCAGGTTCGGACGGTCGCGGGCCGTGCCAGCCCGCCTCTCAGCCCGGTTCGCCGGGCTCCCGTGATGGTGCCCCCACCATAACGCCGGGGCCCGGCCGGGCCGAAGGGCCGTACGAAGGGTGGACGGCCCCCGGGCGGCAGCCCGGCGCTGAGTACAGTGACGGGCGTGGCAGAGCTGAGCGGAACGGATCGGGTGGTCGTCGTCGGGGCCGGGCTGGCCGGGGCGCAGTGCGCCCTCAAACTGCGGCAGGGCGGCTGGCGCGGGCGGATCACGCTGGTCGGCGAGGAGCCGCACGCGCCGTACGACCGGCCTCCGCTCTCCAAGGACGTGCTGCTCGGCAAGAGCGACAGCACCACCCTGGACATCGACTACGCGCATCTCGGCGTCGAGGTGCTCACCGGCCGCCGGGCCATCGGCCTCACCCCCGGCGTGCTGCACACCGACGACGGCGACCTCCCGTACGGCTCGCTGGTGATCGCCACCGGCGCCGTCCCGCGGGCCCTGCCCGGCGCCGAGCGCGCGCACCTGCTGCACACCCTGGACGACGCCCTGGCGCTGCGCGCGCTGCTGCGGCCCGGTCTGCGGCTGGTGCTGGTCGGCGCGGGCTGGATCGGCGCCGAGGTGTCCACCGCGGCCCGCGAGGCGGGCTGCGAGGTGACCGTGGTCGAGGCGGGCCCGGCGCCGCTGCCCGGCGCGCTGCCGACCGGGGTCGGCTCGGCGATGGCCGCCTGGTACGCCGAGGCCGGCGTCGACCTGCGCTGCGGGGTCGGGGTGGCCGCCGTCGAGCCCGGCGCGGTGCTGCTGGCGGACGGCTCGCACCTGCCGGCCGACGAGGTGGTCGTCGGTGTCGGCGCCCGGCCCGCGACCGCGTGGCTGGCGGGTTCCGGGATCGAGCTGGACGGCGCCGGCGCCGTCGTGGTGGACGCGCGGCTGCGTACCTCCCTGCCCGGCGTCTTCGCGGCCGGCGACTGCGTCAGTTACCCCTCGGTCCGGGCCGGTGCCCGGCTGGCCGTCCAGCACTGGGACCACGCGCTGCAGTCCGGCGAGGCGGTGGCCGCCGCCGTCCTCGGCACGGACGCACCGCCGTACGACCCGGTGCCGTACTTCTGGTCGGAGCAGTTCGGGCGGATGGTGCAGTACGCGGGCCGGCACGCCGAGGGCGACGAGCCGCTGTGGCGCGGCGGCCCGCAGGACGCCTCGTGGGCGGTGCTCTGGCTGCGCGACGGGGTGCCGAGTGCGTTGCTGACGGTGGACCGGCCACGCGACCTCACCCAGGGGCGGAAGCTGATCGAGCGCGGCACGGCCCTGGATCCGGCCCGCGCGGCGGACCCGGCGGTGCCGCTGAAGTCGGCCGTCGCCGGGTAGCGCCTGGTGCGCGGTGGGCCGTGGAGGTGGCAGTCTGGTGGCGTGAGTGAGATCGAAAGCAAGATTGAATCCCTGGTCACCGAGTGGATGTACCTGCCCGACATCTCGGAGCAGTGGGGGGTCCGGGTCACCGAGGTGCGTGACCTGGTCAAGAACGGCGGCCTGATCGCCGTCCGGCGCGGCCCGAACAAGTCGCTGCAGGTCCCTGCGGCGTTCATCGACGGCCCCGGGCTGGTCAAGCACCTGTCCGGCACCCTGACCGTCCTGCGGGACTGCGGGTACGACGACGTGGAGATCCTGGAGTGGCTCTTCACCGAGGACCCGTCGCTGCCCGGCAGCCCGATCCAGGCGCTGCGCGAGAACCGCGGCACCGAGGTCAAGCGCCGCGCCCAGGCGATGCTGATCTGATGGCGGCGGACACGCCGCGCGCTCGCCTGGCGGACGCGCGCCTCTACCTGTGCACCGACGCCCGTCGGGAGCAGGGCGACCTCGCCGAGTTCCTCGACGCGGCGCTGGCGGGCGGGGTGGACATCGTCCAGCTGCGCGACAAGGGCCTGGAGGCCAAGCAGGAGCTGGAGGCCCTGGAGGTCTTCGCCGACGCCTGCCGCCGCCACGGCAAGCTGCTGGCCGTCAACGACCGTGCCGACGTCGCGCACGCGGCCCGGCCGGACGTGCTGCACCTCGGCCAGGACGACCTGCCGGTGCCGGCCGCCCGGGCGATCCTCGGCGAGGACGTCCTGATCGGCCGGTCCTGCCACGCCGAGTCCGAGGTGGACGCGGCGGCCGTCGAACCCGGGGTGGACTACTTCTGCACCGGACCGGTCTGGCCGACCCCGACCAAGCCGGGCCGCCCGGCGCCGGGCCTCGGCCTGGTCTCGTACGCGGCGAAGCAGGCCGGCGACCGGCCGTGGTTCGCCATCGGCGGGATCGACCTCGGCAACCTGGACGAGGTGCTGGCCGCCGGCGCCCGCCGGATCGTCGTGGTCCGGGCCATCACCGCCGCGGCCGACCCGCGGGCAGCCGCCGCCGAGCTGTCCCGCCGGGTGCGTTCCAGCTGATCCCGGGGGCCGCCGCCGTCCTCAGTACTTGCGGACGGTGGCGGCCTCGGCCAGCGCCAGCAGCACCCCGCGGGCCCGCTCGTCCGCCAGCGGCGCCGCCTCCAGCGCGGCCAGCGACTGCCGCATCAGCTCCTCGATGCGGTGCTCCACCAGCTCGGGCGCGCCGCTGCGGGCGACCAGCTCGCGCAGCCCGGCGACCTCCTCGGGCGCCAGGTCCGGCGCGCCGAGCCGCTCGTCCAGGTGCCGGGCGTCGGCGGCGGACAGGCCGCGCATCGCGTGGGCGACCAGCAGGGTGCGCTTGCCCTCGCGCAGGTCGTCGCCGGCCGGCTTGCCGGTGACCGCCGGGTCCCCGAAGACGCCGAGCAGGTCGTCCCGCAGCTGGAAGGCCTCGCCCAGCGGCAGCCCGAACGCCCCGAGGGCCCCGACCAGCTCCGGCCCGGCCCCGGCCAGCAGCGCGCCGACCTGCAGGGGTCGCTCGATCGTGTACTTCGCCGACTTGTAGTGCAGCACGGTCCGCGCCCGGTCCAGCGCGCCCTCGTCCGTCGAGTCGCCGGCCACCGGCTCCAGCACGTCCAGGTACTGGCCGAGCATGACCTCGGTGCGCATCAGGTCGAACACCGGCTTGGCGGCCAGTACGGCGGCCGGCTCCAGGCCGGAGCGCAGGAACAGCTCGTCGCACCAGATCAGCAGCAGGTCGCCGAGCAGGACGGCGGCCGAGGCGCCGTACTGCTCCCGGTCGCCGCGCCAGCCGCTGTCGCGGTGCAGCGCCTCGAAGCGGCGGTGGACCGAGGGCAGGCCGCGGCGGGTGTCGCTGCGGTCCATCAGGTCGTCGTGCACCAGGGCGCTCGCCTGGAGCAGCTCCAGGGCGCCGGCCGCGTTGGCGATCCCGTCGCCGGCGGAGCCCTCGGCCGGGCCGCCGGCGGCGCGCCAGCCCCAGTAGCAGAAGGCCGGGCGCAGCCGCTTGCCGCCGTCCAGCAGGAAGTCGCGCAGGGCGTCGGCGGCCGGCACCAGTTGCGGCGAGATCGTGCCGAGCAGCGCGGACTGGCCGTCCATGAACGCGGCGAGCGCGGCGTTGACGCGTGTGCGGACGTCCTCCACGTCAATGGGGTTGGCCGGCCGGGTGCTGGACGAGATCACGATGGGGCTCCGCTGGTTCTCTGGGGTGCAGCAAGCGTAGCTGGGTGGCTGGGAACGGGCGTGCGAGCGGGCCCGCGGGGGTGGTCGGAGGGGGCGGCGCCCGGGGTGTCGGGCGGTTGCCGCGGGGGTGCCGTGCAGTTGCCGCCGAGTTGCAGCGGAGTTGCCCGGGACCAACCGGAATGCCGTCCGCCAGTTGTCTCAATCCGTGGAATCGAGTTGTCCGGCCTCGTCGGAGGCCCGATAGCCTGCCAGCATGGCACTCGGAATCGCTTCCACGAGAACGGACCGCGCACTGACCGTCCGCGAGCTCCTGGCGGCCGGCAAGCGCTCCTTCTCCTTCGAGTTCATGCCGCCGCGCACCGAGGCCGGTGAGCAGAAGCTCTGGGACGCCATCCGTCGACTCGAACCGCTCGACCCGAACTTCGTCTGCATGACGTACGGGGCGGGCGGCTCCTCGCGCGAGCGCACGGTCAACATGGTCGGCCGGATCGCCACCGAGACCACGCTGACCCCGGTCGCCCACCTGACCGCCGTCGACCACTCGATCGCGGAGCTGCGCAACATCATCGGCCAGTACGCGGACCAGGGCGTGCGCAACGTCCTCGCCGTCCGGGGCGACCCGCCCGGCGACCCGATGGGCGAGTGGGTCAGTCACCCGGAGGGCGTCACCTACGCCTACGAGCTGGTGGAGCTGATCAAGGGCATCGGTGACTTCTGCGTCGGCGTCGCCGCCTCGCCGAACATGCACCCGCGCTCGACGGACTGGGACGACGACATCCGGCACTTCGTGGCGAAGATCCGCTCCGGCGCCGACTACGCGATCACCCAGATGTTCTTCGAGGTGGACGACTACCTGCGGCTGCGCGACCGGGTGACCGCCGCCGGCTGCGAGACGCCGATCATCCCGGAGATCATGCCGGTCACCAACGCCAAGCAGCTGGAGCGCTTCCCGCAGCTCAGCGGCTCGGCCTTCCCCGCCGACCTGGAGGCCCGCCTGCGGGCCGCCATCGACGACCCGGCGGCGCTGCGGGCCGTCGGCATGGAGCACGCCACGGCGATGGCCGAGCGCCTGCTCGCCGAGGGCGCGCCCGGCCTGCACTTCATCACGCTGAACCACTCGACGGCGACCCTGGAGATCTACCAGAACCTGGGGCTGCACCAGCGCTGAGCGGCCGCCCGGCGCCCGGCCGGCGGGCCTTCCCGCAGGCTGTCCGGCCGACGGGTGGTCCTTCCGAACGCCGCGCTGACGCCGGACGTTCACGAGCCCGCCACCGTACCGACGGTGACGGGCTCGGTCGTGTGCGGCCGGTGCCGGGTGCGGCGGGAACGCGATGCGGTACCCCGGCCGTTGAACCGGTACAGTCGCCGGACACGCGCGGCGTGGACGCGCGGGCACGCGACTGGAGGTAGCGGGCGGATGGGCATCGGATACCTGCTGCTGTACGCCGCGTTGGCGGTGGTGGCGCTCTGGCTGGTCGCCGAGGTACTGCTGCAGAACCGGGCGCCGGTGCACTGGCGGGCCCTGGCCCTGGTCGGCTTCCTGGGCGTGGCCGTCGGGATGGGCCTGGGGTCGGTCGTGGTGATCGGGGCCGGTGCGGCGCTGTTCGCGCTCGGCCAGACCTTCGTGACGCTCTCGGTCAAGCGCGGCCACCAGGACGGCTGGTCCCTGCGGAAGGCCGACGGCAGTCTGCCGGGCCCGCTCGCCAAGGTGCCGCTGCTCGGCGCCCTCACCGGCGGCGGGGCCGCGGTGGCGGCCGTCGCGGTCGCGGCGGAGCGGATCGGCGAGGTCAGCGCCGTCGAGGAGACCCCGGCCGTCCCGCCGGCGCCGGTGTCGCAGGAGGTGCCGGAGGTCGAGCAGACCGCCGCCTTCGAGATGCAGGAGCTCGCCCAGGACGGCATCTACGCCCCCGGGTACTACGAGCAGCAGCCGCAGCAGCAGGCCCAGGACCCGTACGGCACCGCCTACCAGGGCGGCTACGACCAGCAGCAGTGGCAGACCGCGCAGCAGCCCGCCTTCGCCTACGACCAGTCCTACGGCGCCTACCCGCAGCAGGACCAGCAGCAGGACCCGTACGGCTACCAGCAGCAGGGCGGGCAGCACGACCAGTACGCGGGCTACCAGCAGCACCAGCAACACCAGCAGGCCTGGGACCCGAACACCCAGGGGTACCAGCAGCAGCACCAGGAGCAGTGGCAGCCCCAGCCGGACCCGAACGCCCAGGGCATCCCGCAGCAGCAGGCGTACGACCAGACCTACGGCTACCAGCAGCAGAACACCTGGCACCAGGGCTGACGCGCCCGGCGGGCGGAGGCCGGCGCACCGCCGCCCGCCCGGCCCGCGTCCTAGGCGGGGCCGACCAGGCCGGCGGCGATGCAGGCCGACATGCCGACGCGGGCCAGTCCGCCGCCGGGATGGGCGGTGCCGCCGATGAGGTAGAGACCGGGGACGGGCGTCTCGTTGGCGGCCTTCAGCCAGTCGCCGTCGGCTCCGGCGAGCACGGGCAGGGCGACCGAGCCGCCCGGGGCGCCGGTCTCCCGGCGGGTGTCCTCCGGGGTGCGCACGACCCGCCACAGCACCCGCTCGCGCAGGCCGGCGCCGGCCGCGTCGACGTGGGCGAGCAGCAGGTCGGCGTAGCGGTCGGCGACACCGGGGGCGGTCCAGTCGACCTCGCCCTGGGCCGGGACGGTCGCGGTCAGCACCACGCTCTCGTGCGCGTCGTCGGGTCGCAGCGCGGGGTCGTCCGGGCGCAGCACCTGCACGGTGGGGCGCTCGCAGAGCGGGCCCCGGCCGGTCAGCGACCGCTCCTCGGCGGCGAGGTCGGGAGCGTGCACCACGGTCCGGTGCGCCGTGCCCGCGGGACGAGGGCCGCGCAGGGCGAGCAGCACGCCGAACCGGCCGGGCGCTCCCGACGGACGCCACTCCTCGGCCGGCTTCCCCGGCCACTGCGCCAGGCCGCCGCCGAACAGCGCACCGGCGTCCATCGCGGAGAGCACCAGGTCGGCGTCGATCCGGCCGGCCGCGGTCTCGACGCCGCGCGCCCGGCCGTCCTCCACGACGACCCGGGTGACGGGGGTGTCGAAGCGGAACTCGACCTTGCGCAGCTCGCAGCGCCGGAACACCGCCTCCGCCAGGGCGCGCAGGCCGCCCCGGACGTACCAGACGCCGAAGGACTGCTCCATGTACGGCAGCACGGTCGCCCCGGCGGGGGCCCGGCCCGGGGCGAAGCCGTAGCGGACCGCGGACTCGAACAGCAGGGCGGTCAGGCCGGGGTGTCCGTCCAGCTGGCGCGCCGCCACGTCGTGCAGGGTCCACGGGACGGCGCGGCGCAGCCGGGCCAGGCCGGTGCGCGGCGGGACGGGGTACGGATCGGTGCCCAGGAACGCGGGGTCCGACGGGAGCGGCTCCTCCAGCAGCGGGCGGCGGGTGGCCTCCCAGACCGTCCGGCCGTGGTTCATCACCGCGCTCCAGCGGGCGCCGGAGCCGGCCCCGAAGGCCGCGTCCAGGGCCTGGCTGACGCCGCCTCGGGAGGCGTTGGGCAGTGCGACGGCGGTGCCGTCGGCGAAGACGTGCCGGCTCTCCGGATCGACCGGGGCCAGCTCGACCAGCTGCTCCAGCGGCTCCTTGCCGGTCTTCAGCGCGAGGTCGCGGTAGACGGCGGGCAGGGCCAGCAGCCCGGGCCCGGTGTCGAAGGCGAAGCCGTCCCGCTCGTACCGGCCGACCATGCCCCCGTACGTGCCGCCCGCCTCGCAGACCGTCACCCGGTGGCCGAGCGTGGCCAGCCGGGAGGCCGCCGCGAGCCCGCTCATTCCTGCGCCGATGATGACGATCCGTGCCATGGGTCCTGATCCTAGGACCCCGGGACGCCGCGGCCCGCGGTCAGCCCCCGGCCGCCTGCTGCCGTCAGACCCCCGGCTGTCCGGCGTACGCGCCGGCGGCGGCCCGGGCGGCCTTGCGCTCGCGGCGCCGGGCCCGGAAGGCGCGGATCTTGCTGATCGCCAGCCACACCAGCAGCAGCCCGACGGCCAGGACCACGGCCGCGATCGAGGCGGCCAGCCACGGGTGGAAGATCGCCAGGGTGACCAGGCCGGCCACCGAGAGGTCCTCCGCCATGCTGACCACGATGTTGCTGGCCGGCTCGGGCGAGGTGTTGACGGCCATCCGCAGCGAGGCCTTCACCAGATGGCTGACCAGCGCCGTCGTGCCGCCCATCGCGCCGGCCGCGACCTCGCTGAGCGAACCGGGGTCGTTGCTCGCGATCAGCACGCCCACGGTGGCGCCGGCGATCGGCCGGATCACGGTGTGCACGACGTCCCAGACGCTGTCCACGTACGGGATCTTGTCGGCCACCGCCTCCACCGCGAACAGCACGGCGGCCGCGATCAGCACGTCCGTGCGCTCCAGCGCGTGCGGCACCGACTCCGCGCCGGCGAACCGGCCCAGCAGGCCGAGCAGCAGCACCACCGCGTAGGCGTTGATACCGCTGGCCAGTCCGCTGGTGAAGATCAGCGGCAGGATCGTCATGGCCTCCCCCTCCTCGCAAGAACCCGGGCCGGTTCCACCCGGCCCCGCCGTACCGTACCCGGACCCGGGACGCCGTGCGGGCCCCCGTCGGTTCCGCCGCCGGGGGAGCACCGGGGCACTGAGTACGGATACTCAGATGCACGGTTGAGTACGTCAGCGGATGGCCCCCGACCTGCGGAGACGGGAGAGTGGTGACACCCGGGAGGGAACGGCGCGTCGGGCGCCGGGCCCACCCGGGTGGCGGATCCTCCGTCCCCCCGGGCCGTACGGCCCGGGGCGGTGACGGAAGATCCGCAACGGGGCTGGTCACGGTCCCCGCACCGCCGACACGGGGCGGCGGAGCGGGCCGGGGGGAGACCGGCCACGGGGGAGGTTCGCCACCGTCGTCCGTGGGGGGGAACGGCGGAGGCGACGGCACACGGCGGCGGCGCGGTCCGGGGGAGGGCCCGCGCCCGCCGCCGCTCTGCTTTCCGGGGCCTCCCGCCCGGAACGGACGGATTGTCAGTGGTGCCGGTCACGATGGAGGGGCACGGACCACCCGGTCCGCGCGCTGCCTCGGAACGGGGGAGACCATGACCATCAGCCATCCGGAGCCCGTCACCGCCCGCCTCCACTCCGCCGCCCTCCCGCACATCCCGGACCCGTCGGGCGGGCGCCCCGCCGGCCGGGACGTCCACCCCGTGCTGCGCCGGGTCGCCGCGCCGCCGGCCGCCCTCGACCTGCTCACCGACGCCCACCGCACGCTCGCCCGGGCCCGCGCCCTGGAGGACCCGCTGGAGCGGTACGCCACCGCGCACCTGGCGGCGCTGCGCACGGTGGCGGCCGTCCTGGCGGTGCGCGGCCGCCCGGAGAAGAACCCGCGGCGGCGCAAGGCCATCCGCAGTGCCTGGGAGGTGCTGCCCGAGATCGCCCCGGAGCTCGCCGAGTGGGCGCTCTACTACGGTGCCGGCGCCCGCCGCCGGGCCGCCGCCGAGGCCGGGATCCGGGGCGCCGCGTCGGCCCGCGACGCCGACGACCTGATCCGCAACTCCGCCCTGTTCCTGCGCCTGGTCGAGCGGCTGCTGGGCCTGCGGGCGGTCCCGCCCGCACCGCGGTTGCCGCTGGACGGCGAGGAGCCGTCAGGCGCGAGCGACCCGGCCACCCGGCAGGCTTAAGGTGGAGGCATCCTGATCGAACTGCACGTGCCAAGGAGTCCCACCTTGTACCCGACGCGTCCCCGCAGTGCCCTGCGTACCGCCGTGGTGTGGGAGGTGGTGCGGGCAGCCCTCGAGAAGCGGGCGGCCGAGCTGGACCAGCCGGTGCTCGACGTGGTCGACACCGGCGGCGGCACGGGCAACTTCGCCGTGCCGGTGGCCAAGCTCGGCCACCGGGTGACCGTGGTCGACCCGAGCCCGGACGCGCTGTTCGCCCTGGAGCGGCGGGCCGCCGAGGCCGGCGTCACGGACCTGGTCCGGGCCGTCCAGGGCGACACCCAGACACTGCCCGACCTCGTCGCCCCCGGCACCGTGGACGCGGTGCTCTGCCACGGCGTGCTGGAGGTCGTGGACGACCCGGCGGAGGCGCTCGGCAGCCTGGCCGGCACCCTGCGCAAGGGCGGGCTGGTCAGCCTGCTGGCCGCCAACCGCAACGGCGCCGTCCTGGCCCGCGCGCTGGCGGGCCACTTCACCGAGGCCCGGACGGTGCTCTCCGCCACCGACGGCCGCTGGGGCGAGCAGGACCCGATGCCGCGCCGCTTCACCGGTGACGAGCTGGGCCGGCTCGCCGAGGACGCGGGCCTGCGGGTGGAGTCGGTGCACGGCGTGCGGGTCTTCGCCGACCTGGTCCCCGGGGTGCTGGTGGACACCGAGCCGGGTGCGCTGGAGGCGCTGCTGAAGCTGGAGCAGGCCGCCGCCGAGCAGCCCGCCTTCCACGCCGTGGCGACCCAGCTGCACCTGCTGGCGACCCTGGCCTGAACCCGGACCGAGCCCGGACCGAGTCCGGAGGGAGTTCCGGCCCGAGTTCGGATCGGGTCCGGATCGGGTCCCGCCGGAGCCGCCCCTCGCCGGGCCTTCGCGAACCCTCCGCGAGACCTTCGCCGCCGTACGGTTCGCACACCGTACGGCGGCGGTTCGCATTCCGGACGCCCGCCCGTTCCCGGGCCCGGCTGACCGGCCGGTTTCCGTTCTCCCGAGGCGGAGGTCCCCAGGTCCGGACTGATTCCACCGGATCGGGCACTTGTCCGGGGCGTGGCGCGTTGACACCGGTGCGGCCGTGCCCGGTCGAAGTGGCTGGGCCCACGCGGCGCAGACCACCCCGTAACGGGCCTACGGACCGTATGATCTGGGTAAAGCCGGAAAGCATGACAGCCGGATGCGTGGGGCATATGGACGACACGGGCCGGGTCCCCCGCACAGGCGTCCGACCGTGTGCCCCAAGGCTGATTGGACTTGCCTCCCCGACCGGGGTGGGCGGACCGGTCGCACCCGCGACCGACGAGTAGGAGGACTCCGTGCCGCTCTCGGAGCACGAGCAGCAACTGCTCGACCAGATGGAGCGAGCGCTGTATGCCGAAGATCCCAAATTCGCGTCGGCGCTCGAGGGAACCGGGCTGCGCACCTACACCCGTCGGCGGGTCTACCTGGCCATCGCCGGATTCGTGGTGGGGATCGGCCTCTTGATGGGTGGCATGGTCGTTCCGAACCAGATCTGGGTCAGCGTCGTGGGCTTCCTGGTGATGCTCGGCTGCGCGGTGTTCGCCGTGACCGGCTGGCGTCGCGGGCCCGCGAGCCAGGGCTCCGGGCCGCGCCAGGCCGCCGCCCCGCGCCGCAAGGCCGGGATGATGGACCGGGTCGAGCAGCGCTGGCAGCGTCGCCGGGACGAGCAGACCGGCGTCTTCCGTGTCCGGCCCCGGACCGGTGTCCGGGGCCGGAGCTCACGACTGCGTGGTGTCCGACTCGGGGGCGTCCGGCTTCGGCCGCCGGGTGAGGACCCGCCGGAGCGGGCCGGAGGCCGCCTCGTTCGCCCGGGCCGCCCGGGTACCGACGGCCGTCCGGGCCGCCCGCACCGCGTCGGAGATCCGCCACCACAGCTGCGCCGAGGACGGCGGCAGCAGCAGCGCCCTGGTCCGCTCGGCCCGGCCGGCGCTCGCCCGCAGGCCGCGCCGGGCGGTGCGGACGTCGGCGGCCAGCGGTGCCGCGGTGCCCTGGCCGGGCGGGGCGTACAGCACCCGCTCGGTGGCCAGCGCCAGTCGGCCGGTGGCGGCCGCCGAGTCCGCGTCCAGCTCCGCGGTCTCGGTGATCCGGCGCGCGGCCGCACGCGGGGTGCGTGACTCGTCCGGGGGAATTCCGAGGTCCCAGGCGGAGTCGACCAGCTCGTCCCAGGCGGCCAGCACCTGGGCGTCGGTCAGCTCCCCGGGCCCCGTTCCGCCGGGCCGGCGGCGCCCGCCGCCGCCGAGCCTGCGACGGCGCAGGGCCGTGCGCCAGAGCATCGGGGAGAGCAGCAGTGCGATCAGTGCCAGCACCGCGGCGAGGGTGCCGAGCACCTGACCGGACAGCAGCCAGGACTCCTCGGCGGCGTGCGCGGCGGCCTTGCCCTTGGGCCCGCAGTCGCCCAGCTGGCGCTGCTTGGCGTCGCAGTCCGAGCCGGAGGACGGCATCGGGGCGGCCGAGGCGGTCTGCGGCGCGGCGGTCGGGTGCTGGGTCGGCGCCGTGGTCGGGGCGTTGGACGCCTCGCTGTAGCGGGTCGGGACGCCGCGGCTTGGGGTCGGCTCGAAGCGCATCCAGCCGTAGCCCGCGAAGTACAGCTCCGGCCAGGCGTGGTACATCCGGCCGCTCACCGTGTAGACGTTGCCGCCCTTGTTGTTGCCGGGGGTGAAGCCGACGGCGACCCGGGCCGGGATCTTCAGCGACCGGGCCATCGCCGCCATGGTGGAGGCGAAGTGCACGCAGAAGCCCCGGCGGTCGCGCAGGAACACCGCGATGGCGTTGCTGCCGGTGCCGGCGGCGACCGTGGTGTCGTACGTGAAGTCCGGCCCGGTGAACCAGTTCACCAGGGCCATCGCCCGGTCGTAGTCGTTCTTCGCGCCGCTGGTGATCTGCCGGGCCTGGTCGGAGACCACGCCGGGCAGGTCGGACGGGACGGTGGTGTAGCGGTCCCGGATGTCCTGCGGCCCGGGGGGCGCCAGGCGCAGCTCGGTGGCGGTGGGCCGCAGGTCCAGCGCGCTGACGTGGTAGTGCAGGCCGCGGATCGCCTTGTCGTTGGCCGGGACGACGGTGCGGGTCAGCGGGTCGAGCTTCCAGTCGCCGCGGTTGGGGACCTGGACGGAGGCGGCCGGGTAGGGCATCGGCAGCCAGCTCTTCGCCAGCCCGTCGCTGACCGTGAAGTCGCCCTCGATCCGGGGGACGTTGGCGTTGCGCAGGCCTTCGGGGTTGGGCAGCGACTCCGGGAGGTCGGTGACCGCGGTGCTGCTGAGCCGCCAGTTGGTGCCGTCGAACTGGTCCAGCGAGCCGGTCCGCAGGTAGATCTGGTCGGCCTGCTCGCTGTCCAGGGTGTAGCTGAGCAGCTCGGCGTCGGTGGGCCTGGTGATCGCGGCCTCCAGGCTGACCATCGGGTCGAGGCTGGTCGCCACGCTCCCGCCGACGCCCTTGCCGGCGGTTCCGCCCGAGGCGGGGTCCAGCAACCCGGAGCTCCAGTGCGGCAGGACGACGGGGAGCAGTATCGCCACGGCCAGCGCCAGGACGCCGACCTGTCGGCCGCCCGGGCTGACCGTGCCGGAGCCCACGGTGCCGCGGGCGCTGCCACGGAAGACCCGGCCCCAGCGGGAGACCCGGTCCTGGCCCTCGGCGAAGAGCAGCAGCAGGTAGCCGGCCGCGGCGACCGCGAACCAGAACCAGCTGCCGTGGTCCCCGGCCAGGCCGTTGCCGATCGAGTACAGCGCCAGCAGCGGCAGCCCGGCGAGGGCCGAGCGCCGGTAGGTCACCGCGATGGTGTCCACCGCGACGGCGATCAGGCCGACCGCGGAGACCAGGATCAGCCGCAGGCCGGCGGTGGGCGGCGCCGGGATCGCGTACTGCTGGATGTCGTCCAGGCCCGAGGAGAAGACCTGGTCCAGGACCCGCATCGAGGACGGCCCGGGCACCAGGCCGCCGAGCACCCCGCCGGCACCGGCGAAGCCGACCAGCATCAGCAGGAACAGCACCAGCAGCTGCGCGACCGGCACCGTCCAGCGGTACAGCGGGGAGCGGCGCAGGCCGACGCCGACCGCGGCGAGGACGGCGATCACCAGGACGGCGTGGGTCAGCCAGCTGCGCGTGGTGAGCAGCGGGAGCATGCAGAGCGAGGCGAGGGCGGTGGCCAGCGCCGCGTAGACGGTCAGTTTGGCCCGGGTGGTCACGCGCCGGCCTCTTCTCGGTTGGGGGCGGTCGTCCTGGCGCCTTCGGCGGCCCGCCACAGGTCCGGTACGGAGTCGCCGGCGCGCACCGGGATGACCGTCCAGCCGGCTCCGCGCAGCTTCCGGACCCGGGCCCGGAACTCGTCGCCGCCGGTGTCCGGGGCGAGCATCCGCAGGCCGGCCCAGGTGCCGGTGTCCAGCAGGAAGGCGATCGCCCCGCCGGTGCGGCTGCGCAGCCGGCCCAGCCGGGCGGTCTGGGTGTCGTCCAGTTCGCCGAGGACGGCGACCAGCAGGCCCTCGCCACCGGTGCGCAGCGGCTCCTCGGCGCGGGAGAGCGTGCCGCCGTCGGACAGGTCGGCGATCGCGAGGGCGTCCAGGATCAGCCCGGAGGTGTCGGCGGCGTGGTTGTGGCCGCCCGCGCCGGGACCGGGGACCGCGAGACCGGTGTCGGTGAGCAGCCGGGTCTGGTAGCCGCGCTCCAGCAGGTGCGCGGCGACCGAGGCGGCGCAGCTGACCGACCATTCGAAGGACGAGGCGGGGCCGCTGCCCCGGTGACCGATCTCCCGGGTGTCCAGCAGGACGGTGGCCCGGGCCCGCTGCGGCTGCTCCTCGCGGCGCACCATCAGTTCGCCGTACCTGGCGGTGGAACGCCAGTGCACCCGGCGCAGGTCGTCGCCGGGCCGGTACTCGCGCAGGATCACGTCGTCGTCGCCGGCCAGCGCGAGGGTGCGGCTGTGGCTCTCGCCCTGGCCGAGCCACTCGCCGCTGAGGCGGACCGCCGGCAGGGCCTGGACCAGGGGGACGACGGTGAGGACGTCGGAGGCGGTGAAGGCGCGGGTCACCTCGCACATCCCGAACGGGTCGGACAGCCGCAGCTGCAGCGGCCCGAGCGGGTAGCGGCCGCGCAGGTCGGAACGGACCCGGTAGGACACCTCGCGGTGGCCGCGCGGCTCGACCCGGTCCAGCACGAAGCGCGGGCGCGGCCCGAGCACGTACGGGACCTTGTCCTCCAGGAGCAGCAGGCCGGTGGGCACCCGGGAGACGTTGTCGAGCCGCAGGTGGACCCTCGCCTCCTGGCCGGCGACGGCCCGGCTCGGGCTGAGCCGGCGGCCGCTGGCCACCCGGTAGCGGGTGTTGGCGACCACGACCACGGCGACCAGCGGGAGCGCGGCGAGCAGCACGCCGACGCGCAGCAGGGCGTCCTGGTCGAGCAGGTAGGCGCAGACCACCGCGGTGACCCCGGCCGCGAGGAAGGACCGGCCCCGGGTGGTGAGGCCGCGGAACCCGGCCCGCAGCCCCGACGCCGAGTCGGACTGGGCCACCTCAGCCCCTCCGGACGGCCGGGCCGCCCTGCGGGCGCGGCAGCGGCAGCCGGGCGACCAGGTCGGTCACGATCTGCTCCGAGGTGCGGCGGCTGAGCTGGGTCTCGGCGGTCGGCATCAGCCGGTGCGCCAGGACCGGCACGGCGAGGCGCTGCACGTCGTCCGGGGTGACGTAGTCGCGCCCGTCCAGCGCGGCGGCGGCGCGGGCGGCCCGGACCAGGTGCAGGGTGGCGCGCGGCGAGGCACCCAGGCGCAGCTCGTGGCTGGTGCGGGTGGCGCCGACCAGGTCGACGGCGTAGCGGCGGACCGGGTCGGCGATGTGCACGGTGCGGACCAGGTCGATCAGCTTGAGGATGTCGGCGGCGTGCGCGACGGGCTGGAGGTCCTCCAGTGGGCTGGCGCCGGCGTGCACGTCCAGCATCGCGAGCTCGGCCTCGGGGCTGGGGTAGCCGATCGAGATCCGGGCCATGAAGCGGTCGCGCTGGGCCTCCGGGAGGGGGTAGGTGCCCTCCATCTCGACCGGGTTCTGGGTGGCCACGACCATGAACGGCGAGGGCAGCTCGTAGCTGGTGCCGTCGATGGTGACCTGGCGCTCCTCCATGGACTCCAGCAGCGCGGACTGGGTCTTGGGAGAGGCGCGGTTGATCTCGTCGCCGACCACGATCTGGGCGAAGATCGCGCCCGGGCGGAACTCGAAGTCGTGCTGCTGCTGGTCGTAGATGTTGGTGCCGGTGACGTCCGAGGGCAGCAGGTCGGGCGTGAACTGGATGCGGCGCACGGTGCAGTCGACGGAGCGGGCGAGCGCCTTGGCCAGCATGGTCTTGCCGACGCCGGGCACGTCCTCCAGGAGCAGGTGGCCCTCGGCGAGGAGGACGGTCAGGGCGATGCGGATGGCCTCCGGCTTGCCCTCGATCACGCTCTCGACGTTGGCGCGGATCCGGTCCACGACCGCGGCGAGCTCGGGGAGCCCGACCTGCTGGTACCCGTTCGCCCTCTGCTCGCCCCCCGCAGGACCACCGAGACCGGCCTGATCGTTGTAGCTCGTCACCCGTTTACGCTCCCTGGCACCCTGTGCCCGCCCCGTCCAGAGGCCGGACCCCACCCCATGCTTGACGCGGCCGTCCCGGGGTCGGTTCCGATGGTGGATCCGGCGTCGGGGAGGCGGCCTGCGGCCCGGCCGCCCCAGGTGGTTCGGGGTCCGACCGGCAGGCGCATTCTCCCCCGCGCGGTGGCCAGAAGTCACCATTCGGCCGACCCCGAATGCCCGAACGCCGTCGCTCGGGACGAGGCGCGGGCGGTTCGGGGTGCCGGCCGGACGGGGCGGCCCTAGCCGATCTCGCGCAGCAGGCCGGTGTGGACGTCGAAGACGAAGCCCCGGACGTCGTCGGTGTGCAGGAGGAAGGGCGAGGTGCGGACGCGCTGCATGGACTGGCGGACGTCGCCGTCCAGGTCGACGAAGGACTCCACCGCCCACTGCGGGCGCTGGCCGACCTCCAGCTCCAGCTCGCGGCGGAAGTCCTCGGTGAGCCCGAGCAGACCGCAGCCGGTGTGGTGGATGAGCGCGATCGAACGGGTACCGAGGGCGCGCTGGCTGATGGTCAGGGAGCGGATGGTGTCGTCGGTGACGACGCCGCCGGCGTTGCGGATGACGTGCGCGTCGCCCAGTTCGAGGCCGAGCGCCGCGAACAGGTCGAGGCGGGCGTCCATGCAGGCCACCACGGCGATCTTCTGCACCGGGCGGGCGTCCATGCCGCCGTCCCGGAAGGTCACCGCGTACTCGCGGTTGGCCGAGACGAAGCGGTCGATGATGGTGGGTCGGGCAGGGTCGGCAGCGGCGTTCGGCGTGGGCCGGTCGGGAGTCACTGTCATGCCGGCGACGTTAGTGCCGATCCGGTGTCCGCGGTGGGGTGGAGAGCTACAGAACCGGCGGCCGTGATCGAGCGCATCGCCACAACGGGAGGGGGCCGTCCGGGTCGGTCCCGGATGGGTCGTACGCGGTCGTGGGGCGGGGGCGCGCGACGGTTTCCGAGGGCCCCCGGATCGGGACGCCGTAGGGCCACCCCAACGGCCGCGACCTGCGGTGATCCGTACGGCCGCCCGGGTGGTGCGCCGGAGCGGACCATTGACTGGAAGGGCCTGCGCGATAGAGTTTGCGGCGCAGTGGAGCACACCCGTCGGAGCCCGTCAACCGGGCTTTCCCGGCCGGTGCGGCCGGTCGATGCGGCCCGTGGCCTCCACCCGCTCCGTGCCCACCTGGCGCACCTTCCCCGGCGCCGGGCGGTCACGATCTTCCCCTTGAGCGGGCGGGGACCACGGGCCGCTTCGTCGTGCCGGGGGACGGTGGGCGAGAATGGTCGCAGCTCCCGGACGTCGGGCTGCTCCGCACCGAGGAAGGGCGCTACCGCGCATGACCACCAACGAACCGGGCCCCAAGCACGTTCCGGTGATGCTGCAGCGGTGCATGGACGCCCTGGCGCCGGCGATCTCACGGCCCGGCGCCGTGGTGGTGGACGCCACCCTCGGCCTCGGCGGGCACAGCGAGGCGCTGCTCACCCAGTTCCCCGAGGTCCGGCTCGTCGCGGTGGACCGCGACCCGCAGGCGCTGAAGCTGTCCGGCGAGCGGCTGGCCCCCTTCGGTGACCGGGCGACCCTGGTGCACGCCGTGTACGACGAGATCCCCGAGGTGCTGGAGCGCCTGGGCATCGACCGCGTGGACGGCGTCCTGTTCGACCTCGGCGTCTCCTCGATGCAGCTGGACGAGGCGGACCGCGGCTTCGCGTACGCGCAGGACGCGCCGCTGGACATGCGGATGGACCAGACCCGGGGGATCAGCGCGGCGGAGGTGCTGAACACCTACAGTCACGGCGAGCTGGCCCGGATCCTGAAGTTCTACGGCGAGGAACGGTTCGCCGGGAAGATCGCCTCGGTGATCGTGCGGGAGCGGGCGAAGGAACCGTTCAGCAACAGCGCGCGTCTGGTCGATCTGGTGCGCAACGCCATTCCGGCGGCGACCCGCCGCACCGGCGGGAACCCGGCCAAGCGCACGTTCCAGGCGCTGCGGATCGAGGTCAACGGCGAGCTGGAGGTCCTGGACCGGGCGATCCCGGGGGCGCTGGAGGCCCTGACGATCGGCGGCCGGATCGTGGTGATGTCCTACCAGTCGCTGGAGGACCGCCTGGTGAAGCAGTACCTCGCCGCCGGGGCGACCAACACCGCCCCGCCCGGGCTGCCGTTCATCCCGGAGGAGCACCAGCCCTGGCTCAAACTGATCACCCGCGGTGCCGAGCTGGCCACCGAGGAGGAGATCGAGGAGAACCGGCGCGCCGCGCCCGTGCGGCTGCGGGTGGCGGAGAGGATCAGGGACCGAAGCAAGCGGGGCTGACGAAGCGGTCCGGCGGGGTCCGAAGGGCGGAGGAAAGCGGTGGGGCCGGTGGCCGGTGAGGTCCGGGCGGGGCGGGGAGGACTCCCCGGGCAGGGCAGGGCACGCATCACGGTCCGGCCGGGGAAGCGCCCGGTCCGGGGGCGCACGCCGTTCGCGGTGCTCGTCGTGGTGTTGCTGGCGGCGGGCCTGCTGGGGCTGCTGGCCCTGAACACCGCGCTCAACGAGGGCTCCTTCGAGCTGTCCCGGCTGCAGAAGCAGACCACCGTGGCGACCGACGAGCAGCAGAGCCTGCAGCACCAGATCGACCAGAGCTCGGCCCCGGACGCACTGGCCAGGCGGGCCGCCGAGCTGGGCATGGTCCCGGCTGCCGGAATGGCCTTCCTGGACGTCCCGAACGGAGGCAAGGTGGTCGGCACGCCCGGTCCGGCGCAGGACAGCCCGCCGGTCAAGCACTCGACGGCCGAACCGTGGCCGACGAAGCCCCAGCCGAACGGCACCCAGCCGCCGGCGGCCCAGCCACCGGCTCCGTCGGCCGCGCCGACCACGCCCGCCGCTCCGACGACGGCCGCCTCGGCCGGCGACTCGGTGATCCAGCTCAACCCGGCCACGCCCGCGCGGCCGAGCGGGGGTGCCGCTCGATGACCACGCCTCGTCAGCCCACCGGGGGCTCCGGCTCGGGCTCCGGCAACGGTCGCCGTCCGGTACCCAGGGGCGCCGCGCCCCGCGGGCAGTCCGCCGCCGGCCGTCCGCCGTCGGCCAAGGGACAGCCTGCGAAGGGCCAGTCGGCGAAGGCACAGCCGACGAAGGGCCAGCCCGTCCGCGGTCAGTCCGCGAAGGCGCAGCCCGCGAAGGTACAGCCCGCGAAGGCACAGCCCGGCAAGGCCGGCACGTCCCGTACGACCCCGCGCACCCCGCAGCAGCGCCGCCCCGAGAGCCGTCCGCCGGCCCGCAGTCAGGCGGCGGTGCGGCCGCGCCCGAAGAGCCGGCTGCCGCAGCGCCCCAAGGCGCTCAAGCTGGCCGAGCCGAAGCGCCGGCTGCGGGTGATCACCATCGTGATGTCGCTGGTGTTCTCGGTCTTCGCGGGCCGCCTGATCCAGCTCCAGCTGGTCGACTCGGACGCGCTGGCCGCCGACGCCAACACCAACCGCTACCTGAACATCCCGATCACCGCCGAGCGCGGCTCGATAACGTCCGCCGACGGGGTGGCGCTGGCCGCCACCGTCGACGCGTACGACATCACCGCCGACCCGGCGATGTTCACCCCGGAGGCGACCGGCATCCCGGACGCGCCGGAGCAGGCGGCCGCGCTGCTGTCGCCGATCCTCGGCGTGCCCAAGGAGAAGATCGCCGCCGACCTGCACACCCCCAAGACCCGCTACAAGCGCCTCGCCGCCCAGCAGACCCCGGCCGCCAAGAACCAGATCAGCGACCTCAAGTCGAGCCTGGAGAAGCAGGCCGGCTCGCGCGCCTGCCAGGTCCAGAAGAAGCTGCTCGGCAAGCCCGCCGACCAGGGCGGGCGCACCCGGGTGGACAACGAGTGCGCCAACCCGCTCGCCGGGGTGTTCAACCGGGAGACCCAGAAGCGCGTGTACCCCGCCGACGGACTGGCCGCCAACCTGGTCGGCTTCGTCAACGGCGAGGGCGCGGGCGCCGGCGGCCTGGAGCTGCAGTACCAGCAGCAGCTGACCGGCAAGGACGGCCACAGCAGCTACGCCCAGGCGGGCGGGCGGCTGGTGCCCACCGCCGGCGGCTCGATGGAGCCGGCCGTGCCGGGCAGCGACGTGAAGCTGACGATCAACCGGGACATCCAGTGGGCCGCCCAGCGGGCGATCACCGACCAGGTGGCCAACTCCGGCGCGGAGAAGGGCTACGTGGTGGTCCAGGACGTGAAGACCGGCCAGGTCCTCGCGATGGCCACCGCGCCCGGGTTCAACCCGAACGACCTGAGCCTGTCCAAGCAGGCCCAGCTGGGCAACCCCGCCCTGGTCGACGCGTACGAGCCGGGCAGCACCGCCAAGCTGATGAGCCTGGCCGCCGTCCTGGACTCCGGCAAGGCCACCTGGGACACCAAGGTCACCGTGCCCAACCGGCTGGTCCGGGCCGGCCAGCAGTTCAAGGACGACGTCAACCACGACCCGTGGTACCTGACCCTGGCCGGGGTGCTGGCCAAGTCCTCCAACATCGGCACCATCGAGGCGATCGAGACCCTCGGAGGCGGCGACCAGCTCCAGGCCAACAAGGTGCTGGACGGCTACATGCGCAAGTTCGGCGTCGCCCAGCCGACCGGCCTGAACTTCCCCGGGGAGACCCCCGGGATGCTCAAGAAGCCGGAGGACCTGGTCGCGTCGGAGAAGTACAACATCTCGTTCGGCCAGGGACCGCTGCAGATGAACGCGCTGCAGGCCACCTCGGTCTACTCGACCATCGCCAACGGCGGGGTGCGGGTCGCGCCCAGCATCGTCCAGGGCGTCACCGGCCCGGACGGCAAGTACACCGCGACGCCGCCGGGGGAGCAGACCCGGGTGGTCGGCCCGGAGACGGCCAAGACCCTCACCTCGATGCTGGAGTCGGTCGTCGACGACGAGCAGGGCACCGGCGGCAAGGCGGCCATCCCCGGCTACCGGGTCGCGGGCAAGACCGGCACCGCCGACAGGGGGGCCGCCAACGGCGTCGGCTACGACGGCTACACCGCCTCCTTCATCGGCTTCGCCCCCGCCGACGCCCCCCGGGTCACCGTCTCCTGTACCCTCCAGGGCCCGGTCAACGGCCACTTCGGCGGCCAGCTGTGCGGACCGGTGTTCAAGCAGGTGATGGAGTTCACCCTGAAGACCCTGCAGGTCCCGCCGAGCGGCAGCCAGGCACCCAACCTGCCCGTCGAGTGGAAGCCGTGAGCGAGGATGAACGACGAGCGGGCCGGGCTGGACGACGGCGCGGCGCGGGGCCGGTTTGGCCCTGGACACCCTTCGACGGATAGCCTTCCCGCCGTGCCGAAACCCGATCAAACCACCGTGAGTCCGCCCCGCCCGACCGGGACCGCCGCTCTGCCGCTCGCCGAGCTGGCCGCCCGCCTGGGTCTCCCGCCCGTCGAGGGAGGTGCCGTCACCGGCGTCACCCACGACTCCCGCGCGGTCCGCCCCGGCGACGTGTACGTGGCCTTCCCGGGCGCCAACCACCACGGCGCGGCCTTCACGGCCAAGGCCGCCGAGTCCGGCGCGGTGGCCGTGCTCACCGACCGGGCCGGCGCCGAGCTGGCGGCCGGCACCGGCCTGCCGCTGCTCGTCGTGGAGCGGCCGCGGGCCGTCATGGGCGAGCTCGCCGCGATCGTCTACGGCCGCCCCTCCGAGCGGCTGCTGATGATCGGGCTGACCGGTACCAACGGCAAGACCACCACCTCGTACCTGGTCGAGGGCGGCCTGCGCGGCGCGGGGCGGACCCCCGGCGTCATCGGCACCGTCGAGATGCGGGTCGGCGACGAGCGGATCAAGAGCGAGCGCACCACCCCCGAGGCCACCGACCTGCACGCGATCCTCGGCGTGATGGCCGAGCGCGGCGCCGACGCGGTGACGATGGAGGTCTCCAGCCACGCCCTGGTCTTCGGCCGCACCGACGGCGTCGCGTACGACGTCGCGCTGTTCAACAACCTCACGCCCGAGCACCTCGACTTCCACCCGGACATGGAGGACTACTTCCAGGCGAAGGCCCGGCTCTTCCAGCCCGGAAAGTCCCGCCACGGCGTGGTCAACCTGGACGACGAGTACGGTCGCCGGCTCGCCGGCGAGGCCGGGATCCCGGTGACGACCTTCTCCGCCACCGGAGCCCCGGAGGCCGACTGGCGGGCCGTGGACGTCCGGCTCGGCCCGGTCGGATCGACCTTCCGGGTGCTCGGCCCGGACGGCGCCGAGGCCGACGCGGCGGTGCCGCTGCCCGGCCCGTTCAACGTCGCCAACGCGCTCGCCGCGATCACCCTGCTGGTCGCCGCCGGACTGCCGCTGGAGCAGGCCGTGGCCGGCGTCGCCGCCGTCCCCGGCGTGCCCGGCCGGCTGGAGCGGGTGGACGCCGGGCAGCCCTTCGTGGCTGTCGTGGACTACGCGCACAAGCCGGACGCCCTGCGGGCCGTCCTCGCTTCGCTGCGCGAGGTCACCAAGGGCCGGCTGCACGTCGTCGTCGGCTGCGGTGGCGACCGCGACCCGCACAAGCGCGGCCCGATGGGCGACATCGCCGCCCGCCTCGCCGACACCGCCCTGCTGACCAGCGACAACCCGCGCAGCGAGGACCCGCTGGCGATCCTCGCCACTATGCTGACCGGCGCCGCCGCGGTGCCCGAGGCCGAACGCGGGGCCGTCCTGGTCGTTCCCGACCGGGCCGAGGCGATCCAGCTCGCGGTTGCCCGCGCCCGCGCGGGGGACACCGTGCTGGTGGCCGGCAAGGGCCACGAGCTCGGCCAGTACGTACGAGACGAGATCCGCCCCTTCGACGACCGGGAGGTGCTGCGCGAGTCCATCGCGCGGACCACGGTCGTGCGGGGCGACCGAGGAGTAGAGCAGCAGTGA
Source organism: Kitasatospora sp. NPDC059577 (assembly GCF_042735475.1). Classification (NCBI taxonomy): domain Bacteria; kingdom Bacillati; phylum Actinomycetota; class Actinomycetes; order Kitasatosporales; family Streptomycetaceae; genus Kitasatospora; species Kitasatospora sp. NPDC059577. The sequence continues at coordinate 65,247 of NZ_JBHWBZ010000006.1, forward strand.
TCGCACTGACCCTCGCCGAGGTGGCCGCCGCAGTCGGAGGCACCCTGGACGGCGCGGACCCGGACGTCCTGGTCACCGGCCCGGTCGAGGTCGACTCGCGGAAGGTGAGCCCCGGCGGCCTGTTCGCTGCCTTCGTCGGTGAGCACGTGGACGGCCACGACTACGCGACCACGGCGGTCGCGGCCGGCGCCGTCGCGGTGCTGGCCTCCCGCCCGGTCGGCGTGCCCGCCGTCCTGGTCGACAGTGTGGTGGAGGCGCTCGGCAGGCTGGCCCGCACGGTGGTCGCCCGCGCCGAGGGCACCGCCGTGGTCGCGCTGACCGGCTCGGCCGGCAAGACCAGCACCAAGGACCTGATCGCCCAGCTGCTCCAGCGCCACGGCGAGACCGTCTACCCGCCCGGCTCGCTCAACAACGAGATCGGCCACCCGATGACCGCGCTGCGGGTCGAGGCCGGCACCCGGCACCTGGTGATGGAGATGGGCGCCCGGCACAAGGGCGACATCGAGTACCTCACCTCGATCACCCCGCCCCGGGTCGGCGTGGTGCTGAACGTGGGCACCGCCCACGTCGGCGAGTTCGGCTCCAAGGAGGCGATCGCCGAGGCCAAGGGCGAGCTGGTCGAGGCGCTGCCCGCGGACGGGGCCGCGATCCTCAACGCGGACGACCGGCTGGTGCGCGCCATGGCCTCCCGCACCAAGGCGAAGGTGGTCCTGTTCGGGGAGTCCCCGGACGCCCACGTCCGGGCGACGGATGTTCGCCTGGACGCCACCGGACGGCCGTCCTTCACGCTCACCACCCCGGCCGGTTCCGCGCCCGTGCAGCTGCGCCTGTACGGTGAGCACCACGTCTCGAACGCCCTCGCCGCCGCCGCGGTGGCGGTGGAGCTCGGGATGTCCGTCGACGACACCGCCGCAGCCCTGGGCGAGGCGGGTGCGCTGTCCCGCTGGCGCATGGAGGTCGTCGACCGGGCCGATGGTGTCACCGTCGTCAACGACGCCTACAACGCGAACCCCGACTCGATGCGGGCCGCGCTGCGGGCGCTGGTCTCGATGGGGGGGCGCGGCCCGGAGCGCCGCCGTACCTGGGCGGTGCTCGGCGAGATGCGGGAGCTCGGCGAGGAGAGCCTGGCCGAGCACGACGCCATCGGGCGGCTCGCCGTCCGGCTCGACGTCACCAAGCTGGTGGCGGTCGGCGGACGCGAGGCGGCCTGCATGGAACTCGGCGCGAGGAACGAAGGTTCGTGGGGTGAGGAGTCGGTGCTGGTGTCCGACGCGGACGCGGCGGTCGATCTGCTGCGCAGTCAGCTGCGGCCGGGGGATGTGGTCCTGGTGAAGGCGTCCCGTTCGGTGGGGCTGGAGAAGGTGGCCGAGGCCCTCCTTGCGGACGGTGCTGCCCGATGATGAAGCAGATCCTCATCTCCGGGATGATCGGCCTGATCCTCTCGCTGCTCGGCACGCCCGCCCTGATCAAGCTGCTCGCCCGGCAGGGCTACGGCCAGTACATCCGCGATGACGGGCCCAAGGCGCACCACAGCAAGAAGGGCACGCCCACCATGGGCGGCATCGCCTTCATCCTGGCGACCCTGATCGCGTACTTCGGCACCAAGGCGATAACGGGCGAGCCCCCGACCGCCTCCGGGCTGCTGGTGCTCTTCCTGACCGCGGGCCTCGGCCTGGTCGGCTTCCTGGACGACTACATCAAGGTCGTCAAGCGCCGCTCGCTGGGCCTGCGGGCCAAGGCGAAGCTGGCCGGTCAGTCCATCGTCGGACTCGTCTTCGCGGTCCTGGCCCTGCAGTTCCACGACGACCGGGGGCTCAGCCCGGCCTCGCAGTCGCTGTCCTTCGTGCGCGACTTCAAGTGGTCGATCGGCCCGGTGCTGTTCGTCATCTTCGCGTACTTCATGATCGCGGCGACCTCCAACGGCGTGAACCTGACGGACGGTCTGGATGGCCTCGCCACCGGTGCCTCGGTGATGGCCTTCGGCGCCTACACCTTCATCGGCGTCTGGGAGTACGGCCAGAGCTGCGCCTACTTCCTGTCCGCCACCAACGCCTGCTACGACGTCCGCGATCCGCTGGACCTCGCGGTGGTCGCGGCCGCCCTGATGGGCTCCTGCTTCGGCTTCCTGTGGTGGAACACCTCGCCCGCCAAGATCTTCATGGGTGACACCGGCTCGCTCGCCCTCGGCGGCGCCCTGGCCGGTCTGGCGATCTGCTCCCGCACCGAGCTGCTGCTCATCCTGCTCGGCGGCCTGTTCATGATCATCACCCTGTCGGTGATCATCCAGGTCGGCTCCTTCCGGATGACCGGCAAGCGCGTCTTCAAGATGGCACCACTGCAGCACCACTTCGAACTCAAGGGCTGGAGCGAAGTCCTGGTCGTGGTCCGCTTCTGGATCATCCAGGGCCTCTGCGTGGCCGTCGGCCTCGGCCTCTTCTACGCGGGATACCGGACCGGATGACGAACCCCCAGCTGACCAATCCGCAGTTCTCCGACCTGCCCGTCGTCGTCGCCGGACTCGGCGTCTCCGGCATCAGCGCCGCGCGCGTCCTGCACGGCCTCGGCGCCCGCGTCACCGTCGTGGACGGCGGCAGCGGGCCCGGCCTGGTCGCCCGGGCCGCCGAGCTGGAGGCACAGGGCGTCACCGTGCGCCTCGGCGACGGCGCGAGCCTGCCCGAGGGCACCGAGCTGATCGTCACCTCGCCCGGCTGGGCGCCGGACAGCGCGCTGTTCGCCGCCGCCGAGGCGGCCGGGGTGCCGGTCTGGGGCGACGTCGAACTCGCCTGGCGGCTGCGCAAGCCGCTGCCGGGCACCGGCGAGCCCGCCCCCTGGCTGGCCGTCACCGGCACCAACGGCAAGACCACCACCGTCCAGATGCTCGCCTCGATCCTCGCCGCCGCCGGCAAGCGCACCGCCGCCGTCGGCAACGTCGGGGTCTCGGTGCTGGACGCGGTGCTCGCCGAGGAGCCGTACGACGTGCTCGCCGTCGAGCTCTCCAGCTACCAGCTGCACTGGGCGCCCTCGCTGCGCCCGTACTCGGCGGCCGTACTCAACCTGGCGCCCGACCACCTCGACTGGCACGGCTCGATGGAGGCGTACGCCGCCGACAAGGGCCGGATCTACGAGGGCAACGTCGTCGCCTGCGTGTACAACCTGGCCGACCCGGCCACCGAGGCGCTGGTCCGCGAGGCCGACGTCGAGGAGGGCTGCCGGGCGATCGGTTTCGGCCTCGGCGCGCCGAGCCCGTCGAACTTCGGCGTGGTGGACGGGCTGCTGGTGGACCGGGCCTTCATCGAGGACCGGACCAAGAACGCGGCGGAGCTGGGCTCCGTCGAGGACGTCAACCCGCCGGCCCCGCACAACATCGCCAACGCGCTCGCCGCGGCGGCGCTGGCCCGGGCGTACGGCGTCGAGCCGAAGGCCGTCCGCGAGGGCCTGCGGGCCTTCCGCCCGGACGCCCACCGGATCGCCGAGGTCGGCGTGGTCCGCGAGGTCACGTACATCGACGACTCCAAGGCCACCAACACCCACGCCGCGGCCGCCTCGCTGGCCGCCTACCGCCCGATCGTCTGGATCGCCGGGGGCCTCGCCAAGGGCGCGGCCTTCGACGACCTGGTACAGGGCGCGGCCGAGCGGCTGCGCGCTGTGGTGCTGATCGGCCAGGACCGGGCGCTGATCCGGGAGGCGCTGGAGCGACACGCTCCGGATGTGCCGGTGATCGAGGCGGCCGAGGGCCAGACTGGCGCGGTGGCGATGGCCGAGGTCGTCCGCACGGCCGCGTCGCTCGCCCGATCGGGTGACACGGTGCTGCTGGCGCCGGCCTGCGCCTCGATGGACATGTTCACCAACTACGGCGAGCGCGGCGACATGTTCGCGGCGGCCGTCCGGGGGCTGGCGAACGAGTAGCGGGCGGCGTGACGGCGCCGCGCGTCGTGCGCGTCGTACGGAGAGAGTGAGCGGGGAGCGGTGGCGGGGCAGGGCAGGGCGGATTCCGGCGTTGGCAAGCAGGACGCCGCCGAGCCGTGGCGAGTGATCTCCGCCACCACGACCAAGTACAAGTCGGCCGGTCCGCTGGCCCGCGTCCAGGCCCTCCGGGCCCGGGTGCGGTACTGGCTGGACCGGCCGCTCACGCCGTACCTGCTGGTGGTCGGCAGCACCCTGCTGCTGGTCGTGCTCGGTCTGATGATGGTCTTCTCGGCCTCGCAGATTCTCGCCCTGAACCAGCACCACTCGGCCCAGTACTACTTCCTCAAGCAGTTGATCGCGGCCATCCTCGGCCTCGTCCTGCTGATCGGCTTCGCCTCCGTCCCGGTGGCGGTGCTGCGGGTGATCGTCTACCCGGTGATGTTCGGGGTGATCGGCGCGCTCACACTGGTCGCCGTGCCCGGCATCGGGGTGCGGATCAACGGCAACCAGAACTGGCTGGATTTCGGCTTCTTCCAGTTCCAGCCGTCCGAGTTCGCCAAGCTCGCACTGGTGCTCTGGGGCGCCGACCTGCTCGCCCGCAAGCAGAAGGCCGGCACGCTGAACTCGTGGAAGCACCTGCTGGTGCCCCTGGTGCCGGGGGCCCTGCTGCTGCTCGCGCTGATCATGTTCGGCGGCGACATGGGCACCTCGATGATCCTGGTGGCGATGGTGTTCGCCCTGCTGTGGATGGTCGGAGCGCCGCTGCGGCTGTTCGTGGCCACCGTCGGGGTGGCCGTGGTCGTCTGCACCGCCCTGGTCGTCACCGTCCCGCACCGGGCGGAGCGCCTGGGCTGCATCGGCGTCACCAAGCTCGACCCCGAGGGCGCCTGCTTCCAGGCCCTGCACGGCGTCTTCGCGTTCGCGAACGGCGGCGGCTTCGGCACCGGCCTCGGCGCCGGCGTGGAGAAATGGGGCCAGTTGCCCGAGGCGCACACCGACTTCATCTTCGCCGCGACCGGTGAGGAACTGGGGCTGGTGGGGACGCTGTCGGTGATCGGCCTCTTCGCGGCACTAGGCTACGCGGGTATCCGTGTGGCCATCGGCACGAAGGATCCCTTCGTCAGGTACGCCGCGGGAGCCGCCACCACCTGGATCATGGCGCAGGCCATGATCAACCTGGGGTCGGCGCTGGGACTGCTGCCCATTGCGGGTGTCCCGCTCCCGCTGTTCTCCTACGGCGGTTCCGCCATGCTGTCGGCCATGTCCGCGATCGGTGTGCTGCTGTGCCTGGCACGGAGCACCTCCGGCGCGAAGGCGGCCCTGGCCGCCCGGAACAAGAACTCCCGGATCAGGAAGCGACTGGCCCGGGTGCTGCCACGACGACGAACCACAGCGCGCCCGGCCCCCGGGCCGGCACGCAGGGAGCGGTGAATTTCGGTGCATGTCGTACTCGCCGGCGGGGGGACCGCCGGTCACATCGAGCCGGCCATGGCCCTCGCGGACGCCCTCCGCAGGCACGACCCGTCCATCGGGATCACCGCCCTGGGCACCGAGCGCGGTCTGGAGACCCGGCTGGTACCCGAGCGCGGCTACCAGCTGGAGCTCATCCCGGCCGTCCCGCTGCCCCGCAAGCCCACCCCGGAGCTGATCACCGTCCCCGGCCGGCTGCGCGGGACCGTCAGGGCCGCCCAGGAGATCATCGAGCGGGTCAACGCGGACGCCGTGGTCGGCTTCGGCGGCTACGTCGCGATGCCCGCCTACCTGGCCGCCAAGCGGGCCGGTGTGCCGATCGTGGTGCACGAGGCGAACGCCCGTCCGGGCCTGGCCAACAAGATCGGTGCCCGCTACAGCGACTTCGTGGCGGTCTCCACGCCCGACAGCAAGCTGCGCGACTCCCGGTACATCGGCATCCCGCTGCGCCGGACCATCGCCACCCTGGACCGCAACGCGGCCCGCCCGGAGGCCCGGCACTACTTCGGCCTCGACCAGCGGCTGCCCACCCTGCTGGTCTCCGGCGGCTCCCAGGGTGCCCGCCGGCTCAACGAGGTGGTCACCGCGATCGCCCCGCGGCTGCAGCAGTACGGCGTGCAGATCCTGCACGCGGTCGGCCCGAAGAACGAGCTGCCGCAGGTCGCGGACGTCCCCGGGATGCCGCCGTACCGCCCGGTGCCGTACCTGGACCGGATGGACCTCGCCTACGCGGCGGCCGACATGATGCTCTGCCGGGCCGGTGCCATGACGGTGGCCGAGCTGGCAGCCGTCGGCCTGCCCGCCGCCTTCGTCCCGCTGCCGATCGGCAACGGCGAGCAGCGGCTGAACGCCCAGCCGATGGTCAAGGCCGGCGGCGGCGTGCTGGTGGACGACGCCGAGCTGACCCCGGACTGGGTGCTGCAGAACGTGCTGCCGGTGCTCACCGACCCGCAGCGACTGTGGGACATGAGCCGGGCCGCGGCCGAGTTCGGCCGCCGCGACGCCGACGACCTGCTGGTCGGCATGGTCTACGAGGCGATCCAGGCCCACCGCGGCGGTCGCCGCCGTGGCTGACGGCCGGCCCGCCGACCCGCTCGAGGCGGAGCTGGAGGACGAGGAGTCAGCTCCTCGCCTCCGGCTCTCCCGGCGGGGCGTCGTGGTGCTGAGCGTGCTCGGTGCCGCGGTGCTGGGCGGGCTGGCCTGGCTGGTGTTCTACTCGTCGGTGCTGGACGTGCGCAGCGTCGCCGTCCAGGGCACGACCGACGACAGACTGACGGCGGTCCAGGTCCGCGGCGCGATCGGCGGGCTCGGTGACGGCCCGCTGGCCCGGGTGGACCTGGACGACGTCAGGCACCGGGTGGAGGCGATCCCCCGGGTGGCCAGGGCCGAGGTGTGGCGGGGCTGGCCGCACACGCTGCAGGTCAAGGTCGTGCAGCGCACGGCGGTGGCCGCCGTCAAGGGGGAGGACGGCCGGTTCACCCAGGTGGATGCCGCCGGCGTGAGCTTCGCCACCGAGGCGGCCCCGCCGGAGGGCGTGCCGGTGGTGGAGCTGCGGCTCAGTCAGCAGGCGAATGACGTGGACGGGGTGATCTCCCGCCCGCAATTGGTCCGGGGCGCGGTGGCGGTGGCCGCCGGGCTGCCGCCGGAGGTCGCCAAGCGGGCCGGGGCGGTGCTGGTGCACTCGTACGACGACATCGAGCTGCAGCTCAGCGGGGGTGCGACGGTGCGCTGGGGGAGTCCGGAGCAAATTGACCGAAAAGCCCGGGTGCTGGTGGCACTGATGAATCAGAAGGGCACGAACTTCGACGTGACGGCGCCGGAGGCGCCGGCGGTGTCCGGATGATCCGGTAGGTTCTGTGCCTGAGGGAGGGGTTGACGCCTCGAAGTGTCGGCCCGACCCTTGGTGGTCACCCCGGTTTCCTAAGCCGGCTGATGATCACATAGGCTCAAAAGAAAAAGGGAAGCTCGGCGTGTTCGTTGAAACACGTGCCCGGGGCGACCTAGTGTCCTGTGTCACCAGACTGTGTCAGTTGGTGATGTGACGGAGACACAGGACTAACCCTAAAGGTCAAGTTTAGGGTTGGGGTCGGCGGTCGGCATTTCGGACATTCAGTCAGAAACCAGGCTCCCTACCCATCGACATCCGTCGGAACGGACCCTCGCCGGGCCGGGCCGACCCGGAAATTCGAGGCGAGAGGCCTTCGACGTGGCAGCACCGCAGAACTACCTCGCAGTCATCAAGGTCGTCGGTATCGGCGGCGGTGGTGTCAACGCCATCAACCGGATGATCGAGGTCGGTCTCAAGGGCGTCGAGTTCATCGCGATCAACACCGATGCGCAGGCCCTCCTCATGAGCGACGCCGACGTCAAGCTCGATGTGGGCCGTGAACTCACCCGGGGCCTCGGCGCCGGCGCCAACCCCGAGGTCGGCCGCAAGGCGGCCGAGGACCACCGCGAGGAGATCGAGGAGGTCCTCAAGGGGGCCGACATGGTCTTCGTGACCGCCGGCGAAGGCGGTGGCACGGGCACGGGCGGCGCGCCCGTCGTCGCCAACATCGCGCGCTCGCTGGGCGCCCTGACCATCGGCGTGGTCACCCGCCCCTTCACCTTCGAGGGCCGGCGCCGGGCCAACCAGGCCGAGGACGGCATCGCGAGCCTGCGCGAAGAGGTCGACACCCTCATCGTGATCCCCAACGACCGGCTGCTGTCCATCTCGGACCGCCAGGTCAGCGTGCTCGACGCGTTCCGCTCGGCCGACCAGGTCCTGCTCTCCGGCGTCCAGGGCATCACCGACCTGATCACCACCCCGGGTCTGATCAACCTCGACTTCGCGGACGTCAAGTCCGTCATGTCGGAGGCCGGTTCGGCGCTCATGGGCATCGGCTCGGCCCGCGGCGAGGACCGCGCCAAGGCCGCTGCGGTGATGGCGATCTCCTCGCCGCTGCTGGAGGCCTCGATCGACGGCGCCCGCGGCGTGCTGCTGTCCATCTCCGGCGGCTCCGACCTCGGCCTGTTCGAGATCAACGAGTCGGCCCAGCTGGTCAGCGAGGCCGCGCACCCCGAGGCCAACATCATCTTCGGTGCGGTCATCGACGACGCGCTCGGCGACGAGGTCCGGGTCACCGTCATCGCGGCCGGCTTCGACGGCGGGCAGCCGCCGGCGATCGTCCGCGACCCGGTGGTCAAGTCCACCGCCCCGGACCGCCCGGCCACGCCGCCGGCCGCCCCGGAGCGCCCGGCGAGCCGGCCGTCGTACGGGAGCATCGGCTCGGTGACGTCCCGCTCGGAGGAGACCCCGGCCGCGTCGACCCGGTCGGCCGAGACCCCCGCCACCACGACCGCCGCCCCGGTGCCGCCGCAGGTGCAGCCGGCCCGTCAGCCGTACGTGGAGAGCCCGGCGGAGGAGCTCGACGTCCCGGATTTCCTTAAGTGATCGATCACGCCGTACACGCGGGTGCTCACTTCGCCTTCACCGACCGGTGGGGCGGGGTGAGCACTTCGCCGTACGGGGAGCTCAACCTCGGCGGCGCCGTGGGGGACGACCCGGAGGCCGTCCGGGAGAACCGGGTGCGGGCCGCCCGGGAGCTGGGGCTCGAACCGGCCGACGTGGTGTGGATGAACCAGGTGCACGGCGCCGAGGTCGCCGTGGTGACGGAGCGCCAGCCGCCGGGGGAGGCCCCGGCCGTGGACGCGGTGGTCACCGACCGCCCGCTCGCCCTGGCGGTGCTGACCGCGGACTGCACGCCGGTGCTGCTGGCCGATCCGGTGGCGGGCGTCGTGGGCGCGGCCCACGCGGGCCGGCCCGGACTGGCGGCCGGAGTGGTCCCCGCGGTGGTCCGGGCGATGATCGAACTGGGGGCCGAGCCGGCGCGGATCGCCGCCGCCATCGGCCCCGCGGTCTGCGGCGGCTGCTACGAGGTGCCGGCGGGGCTGCGTGCCGAGGTCGCCGCCGCGGTGCCGGAGGCCTTCGCCGAGACCTCCTGGGGGACCCCGGCCCTGGACGTGCCGACGGGGGTCGCGGCCCAGCTGGCCGCGATGGGGGTCAGCGAACCGGTGCGCTCACCGGTCTGCACCCTCGAATCCGCCGATCACTACTCCTATCGTCGCGAGCAGCGCACGGGCCGGCTCGCGAGTTACGTCTGGTTGGGCTCTGATCACTGATGACGAACGACATCTACGGACCGTTCCCGGGCGGACCCGAGTTCCTGGCGGGGCTGACCGAGGGGCAGCGGGGTCGGTACGAGGAGCTCGGGACCAGCCTGGAGGTGGTGGAGCGCCGGATCGCGGCCGCCGGCGCGGCCGCCGGGAGGGCGCGGGACGAGGTCACCCTGATCGTCGTCACCAAGACCTACCCCGCCGAGGACACCGCGCTGCTGGCCGGGCTGGGTGTGACGGACGTCGCGGAGAACCGTGACCAGGACGCCGCACCCAAGGCGGAACAGTGCAGAAACCTTCCTCTTGACTGGCACTTCGTCGGACAGCTCCAGACCAACAAGGTCCGCTCGGTCGTCGGGTACGCGAACCACGTGCACTCGGTGGACCGGCTGCGGCTGGTCGAGTCGCTCTCCGCGGCGGTCCTCAAGTCGGAGCGCCCCGACCTCGGTTGCCTGGTGCAGGTGGCGCTCGACAAGGAGCACGGGGAGGGTGCGCACCGGGCCGGGGTCGCGCCGGAGGACATCGCGCAACTGGCCGACGCGATCGCCGACACGCCCGGACTGCGGCTGGACGGTGTGATGACCGTCGCTCCGCTGGCCGGTCCGCTGGCCTCGGATCCGGCCCGTGCCTTCGATCGGCTGGCGGAAATCGCAACCGCCGTACGGACGGCCCATCCGGCTGCCACCATGGTCTCCGCAGGGATGAGCGGTGACCTTGAGCAGGCGATTGCCGCCGGGGCGACACATGTGCGCGTCGGAACGGCGGTACTCGGAGTGAGGTCACCCCTCAGGTAACGTCACCGGGTAGTAGATCAGACTGCAGGACAAAATAGGACAGAATCTAGCAGCTCCCTCCCCGGAGCGCTAGCCAACCGTGGATCGCAGCTCCGCGGCCCCCACTCCACGAACCCTGACAGGCCGTCGGCCTGACGCGCCGTCGTGGATGGACCGCGGAATCCGCAGGCAGGGCCGTACGGCCCGGGCCGCCGGGAGTCGGAGCCGGCCCCACGGAGTGAGCGAAGCGAGCGACCATCGGAAGGGGCGCGGCTTCGCGAAGCAGCCACCGAGCACCAGCGAGGTGGCCATGAGCGGAGGAGACAGGAGCATGGCCGGCGCAATGCGCAAGATGGCGGTCTACCTCGGCCTCGTGGAGGACGAGACGTACGACGGCCAGGGGTACGACCCCGACGACGACTACGACGCGGACCCCGAGCCGATCCGGACGGGGCAGCGGACCGAGGACATCCCCCGGCCGGCCGCCGCGGCCGCCGCCACGCCCGCCCCGGTCTCCTCGATCACCCCGCAGCCGGTGCCGGCGGCGGTGCCGATCCGACAGGAGACCCCGAGGATGGCCCCCGTGTCGTCCATCACACCCGAACGCCGCCACAACCTGGAGAAGAGCGCCCCGGTGATCATGCCCAAGGTAGTGAACGAACGAGAGCCCTACCGCATCACCACGCTGCACCCGAGGACCTACAACGAGGCCCGTACCATCGGGGAACAGTTCCGCGGCGGCACCCCCGTGATCATGAATCTGACCGAGATGGACGACACGGACGCCAAGCGGCTCGTAGACTTCGCCGCTGGACTCGTCTTCGGTCTGCACGGCAGTATCGAGCGCGTGACGCAGAAGGTGTTCCTGCTGTCGCCTGCTAACGTCGATGTCACGGCGGAGGACAAGGCTCGGATCGCCGAGGGTGGGTTCTTCAACCAGAGCTGACCCGGCCACGACTTTACGTGTGGATCTGATCAACAGTGGGTTAGCGACAGGTGACGAGCGGCGGGCCCGAGGGCTCGGGACCGGGGAGAGGGAAAACGCGATGGACATCGTGTGGGCGGTGCTCTACTACGCCCTGACCGTCTTCCTGGTGTTCCTGCTCGTACGGCTGGTCATGGACTGGGTCTTCCAGTTCGCGCGTTCGTGGCGGCCCGGCAAGGCCATGGTCCTGGTCCTGGAGGCCACGTACACTGTCACGGATCCGCCGCTCAAGCTTCTTCGGCGGCTCATTCCGCCGTTGCGTTTCGGGGGCGTGGCGCTCGACCTGTCCTTCTTCGTACTGATGATCATTGTGTATGTCCTGATCTCGCTTGTGCACCCCTAGTCGTAGGTGAGCGATGCGACAGGATGCCGGTGTGCCGACGATCACGTTGAGGTGAAGAGATGCCATTGACCCCCGAGGACGTTCGGAACAAGCAGTTCACGACCGTCCGCCTGCGTGAAGGCTATGACGAGGACGAGGTCGATGCCTTCCTCGACGAGGTCGAGGCGGAGCTGACCCGCCTCCTCCGGGAGAACGAGGACCTGCGCGCCAAGCTGGCCGCCGCGACTCGTGCCGCCGCGCAGAACCAGGCCAACCTGCGCAAGGAGCCGCCGCAGGACGCCCCCCGCCAGGGTGGCGCCCCGGTGCCGGCCGCCATATCCGGCCCGCCGGTCCCCGGCCAGCAGGGCCCGGGCGGCCCGCAGCAGATGGGCCCCGGCGGCCCGCAGCAGATGGGTCCGGGTGGTCCGCAGCAGATGGGCCCCGGCGGCCCGCAGCAGCAGCAGATGGGCAACCAGCCGCTCGGCCTGCCCGCCGGGTCCGCGCCGCAGCTCCCGCCGGCCGGCGGCCCGCAGCAGCAGATGAACCAGACCATGGGCGGCCAGCAGCAGCTGGTGCAGCCGATGGGCGGTCAGATGCTCCAGCCCATGGGCGGCCCCGGTGGCCCGCAGCAGATGGGCAACCCGATGGGCCAGGGCATGGGCCAGCAGCAGATGCAGCAGATGGGCGGCCCCATGGGTGGCCCGCAGCAGATGGGCCCCGGCGGCCCGCAGCAGATGGGTGGCCCGCAGCAGATGGGCGGCCCGCTCGGCGCCCCGATGCAGCAGCAGGGCCCCGGTGGCGACAGCGCTGCCCGCGTGCTCGCGCTCGCCCAGCAGACCGCCGACCAGGCGATCTCCGAGGCCCGTTCCGAGGCCAACAAGATCGTCGGCGAGGCGCGCAGCCGGGCCGAGGGTCTGGAGCGCGACGCCCGTGCCAAGGCCGACGCCCTGGAGCGGGACGCGCAGGAGAAGCACCGCGTCGCGATGGGCTCGCTGGAGTCCGCGCGGGCCACGCTGGAGCGCAAGGTCGAGGACCTGCGGGCGTTCGAGCGCGAGTACCGCACGCGCCTGAAGTCGTACCTGGAGACCCAGCTGCGTCAGCTGGAGTCGCAGGCCGACGACTCGCTCGCCCCGCCGCGGATCCCCGCCACGGCGTCGCTGCCGCCGGCGGCCTCGTCGATGACGCCGGCCGGTGCCGGTGGGATGGGCAGCGCGCCGAGCTTCGGCGGCAACCAGCCGTCGTTCGGTGGCAACTCGCCGTCCTTCGGCGGGAACAGCTCCTTCGGCAGCAACTCCCCGGCGCCGAGCTTCGGCGGGCAGTCGACCGGCGGCAACAGCGGGGCTCCGCAGATGCAGCCGGCCGGGATGACCCAGCCGATGGCGGCGGTCCGTCCGCAGCCGCCGCAGCCGATGCAGCAGGCTCCGGCACCGATGCGGGGCTTCCTGATCGACGAGGACGGCGACAACTGAGGTTGTAGCAGAGCCTTTCGAGGGCGCCCCCTTTCCGACCTCCGGGTCGGGGAGGGGGCGCCCTCTTTTCTGCTCGGCGGTCGGTGCGGGGCGTGGGGCCGGGAGAGGGCGGGGGCGGGTACGGCGAAGCCGCCGTCACCCGGGGGTGACGGCGGCTTCGGCGGGGGTCAGGCCTTGCGGAGCTGGAAGGCGAGGCCCAGGGACTCGTCGGAGAAGGTCTCGGACTCCCAGTCGGCCGTGCCGGCGGCGAAGTCGGTCGCGAGGACCTCCTCGGCCACGAGGGCACCGTGCTCGGCGATGGCCTCGGCGGTCTCCTCCGTGGTGGCGCGCCAGCGCAGGACGATCCGGTCGGCGACGTCCAGACCGGAGTTCTTGCGCGCCTCCTGGATCTGGCGGATGGCGTCGCGGGCGACGCCGAGGCGCTTGAGCTCCGGGGTGATGGCCAGGTCGAGGGCGACGGTGGCACCGGACTCGTTGGCGACGGCCCAGCCCTCGCGCGGGGTCTCGGTGATGATCACCTCGTCGGGCGAGAGGGTGATCGTCTCGCCGTTCAGCTCGACGCCGGTCTCGCCGCCGGCCCGCAGCTCGGCGGCCAGGCGGGCGGCGTCAGCCGCGGCGACCGCCTTGGCGACGTCCTGCACGCCCTTGCCGAAACGCTTGCCCAGCGCGCGGAAGTTGGCCTTGGCGCTGGTGTCGACCAGCGAGCCCCCGACCTCCGAGAGCGACTCCAGGGCGGAGACGTTGAGCTCCTCGGCGATCTGCGCGCGCAGGTCGGCAGGCAGCTCCTCCCAGCCCTGGGCGGCGACCAGCGCGCGGGAGAGCGGCTGACGGGTCTTGACGCCGGATTCGGCGCGGGTGGCCCGGCCCAGCTCCACCAGGCGGCGGACCAGCGCCATGTGCCGGGAGAGGTCGGTGTCGATCAGCGACTCGTCCGCCTGCGGCCAGGTGGCCAGGTGGACCGAGGCCGGGGCGTCCGGGACGACCGGGACGACCAGGTCCTGCCAGACCCGTTCGGTGATGAACGGGGTGAGCGGGGCCATCAGGCGGGTGACCGTCTCGAGCGCCTCGTGCAGGGTCGCCAGCGCGGCGGCGTCGCCCTGCCAGAAGCGGCGGCGGCCGCGGCGGACGTACCAGTTGGACAGGTCGTCGACGAAGCCGGAGAGCAGCTTGCCGGCGCGCTGGGTGTCGTACGTCTCGAAGGCCGCGTCGACCTCGCGGACCAGGGTGTTCAGCTCGGAGAGCACCCAGCGGTCCAGCTGCGGGCGGTCGGCCGGTGCCGGGTCCGCCGCGGACGGGGCCCAGCCGGACGTGCGGGCGTACAGGGCCTGGAAGGCGACGGTGTTCCAGTAGGTGAGGAGGGTCTTGCGGACCACCTCCTGGATGGTGCCGTGGCCGACCCGGCGGGCCGACCAGGGCGAGCCGCCGGCCGCCATGAACCAGCGGACGGCGTCGGCGCCGTGCTGGTCCATCAGCGGGATCGGCTGCAGGATGTTGCCCAGGTGCTTGGACATCTTGCGGCCGTCCTCGGCCAGGATGTGGCCCAGGCAGACGACGTTCTCGTAGCTGTTCTTGTCGAACACCAGGGTGCCGACCGCCATCAGCGTGTAGAACCAGCCGCGGGTCTGGTCGATCGCCTCGGAGATGAACTGCGCCGGGTAGCGCTTCTCGAACAGCTCCTTGTTCCGGTACGGGTAGCCGTACTGGGCGAAGGGCATCGAGCCCGAGTCGTACCAGGCGTCGATGACCTCCGGCACGCGGGTGGCGGTGCCGCCGCAGTCGCGGCAGTCGAAGGTGACGTCGTCGATGTACGGGCGGTGCGGGTCCAGGTCGCCCTGGTCGGTGCCGGTGAGCTCGGACAGCTCGGCCAGCGAGCCGACGCAGGTGAGGTGGCCCTCCTCGCAGCGCCAGATCGGCAGCGGGGTGCCCCAGTAGCGGTTGCGGCTGAGCGCCCAGTCGATGTTGTTGTTCAGCCAGTCGCCGAAGCGGCCGTGCTTGACCGTCCCGGGGAACCAGTTGGTGGCCTCGTTCTCGCGGATCAGCGCGTCCTTGACGGCGGTGGTCCGGATGTACCAGGACGGCTGCGCGTAGTAGAGCAGCGCGGTGTGGCAGCGCCAGCAGTGCGGGTAGCTGTGCTCGTACGGCAGGTGGCGGAAGAGCAGGCCGCGCTCCTTGAGGTCCGCGACCAGGGCCTCGTCGGCCTTCTTGAAGAACTGGCCGCCGACCAGCGGGACCTCGGGGGCGAAGGTGCCGTCGGCGAGCACTGGGTTGACCACCGGCAGGCCGTACTTGCGGCAGGTCGCGAGGTCGTCCGCGCCGAAGGCGGGGGACTGGTGGACGATGCCGGTGCCGTCCTCGGTGGTGACGTAGTCGGCGTTGAGGACGTAGTGCGCGTCCTCGATCTCGACCAGGTCGAAGGGGCGGCGGTAGGCCCAGCGCTCCATCTCGGCGCCGGTGAAGGACTCGCCGGTGGTCTCCCAGCCCTCGCCGAGCGCCTTGCCGAGCAGCGGCTCGGCGACGACCAGCTGCTCGTTGCCGTCGGTGGCCACGACGTAGGTGACCCCGGGGTGGACGGCGGCGGCGGTGTTGGAGACCAGGGTCCACGGGGTGGTCGTCCAGACCAGCAGCGCGGCCCGGCCGGCCAGCGGGCCGCCGGTCAGCGGGAAGCGGACGAAGACCGAGGGGTCGACCACGGTCTCGTAGCCCTGGGCCAGCTCGTGGTCGGACAGGCCGGTGCCGCAGCGCGGGCACCAGGGGGCGACCCGGTGGTCCTGGACCAGCAGGCCCTTGTCGAAGATCTGCTTGAGCGACCACCAGACGGACTGGACGTAGGACGGGTCCATCGTCCGGTAGGCCTCGTCGAGGTCGACCCAGTACCCCATGCGGGTGGTCAGCTCGGCGAAGGCGTCGGTGTGGCGGGTCACCGAGTCGCGGCACTTGGCGTTGAACTCGGCGATGCCGTACGCCTCGATGTCCTGCTTGCCGGAGAAGCCGAGCTCCTTCTCGACGGCGAGCTCCACCGGGAGGCCGTGGCAGTCCCAGCCGGCCTTGCGGGCGACGTGGTAGCCCTTCATCGTCCGGTAGCGGGGGAAGACGTCCTTGAAGACGCGGGCCTCGATGTGGTGGGCGCCGGGCATGCCGTTGGCGGTCGGCGGGCCCTCGTAGAACACCCACTCGGGGCGGCCCTCGGACTGCTCCAGGCTGCGCTGGAAGATCTTGTTGTCCTGCCAGAACGACAGGATCCGGTGTTCCAGGGCAGGCAGGTCCACCTGCGCCGGGACGGGGTGATAGAGGGCCGCGCGCAGCCCGTCGTCGGAAGGGTTGTCGTGGGTGACGGGTCGGGAGCTCATCGCGGGCGTCTACCTCCGGCGGATGCTGGGACTGGATCCTCCGGAGGGACGAGACGGCCTGGCCGCCCCGCGGTACCACCCTCCTTGGCCGCGGTGCTGCGTTGCGGCCCTCTTGTTTGGGCTTGCTGCCGGTTCTAGTGGACCGCTGCGGGCTTCGCGGCGGCCGTTCTTCCGGCGGCTCCGGGGTGATCTTCCCGCCGTGCACGCCCCCGGGCTCACACCGTCCCCGGGTCGCTGGTGGCTGCGTACGTCGGTACTCGTCCCATCTGCGCCTTGCAGGGTCAGTGTATCGGCCGGGCGAGTCCGTTTGTCCAAACCGTTTCGGGCGGGCGGGGCCCGGGGAGGGCGGCGGGGCTGGTCAGGGCGGTCGTCGGGGTGGTGGTTAGGAGGGGGTGAGGTGGGCACAACCCTGTCAGCGCGCGGGGCGTGGCGGTTGGGGCGGCTGCCTGGGTGGGATCGTTGTGAGGTGCCGGTATGTCATGTTGTGACCGGTTTTGATCGGGATTATCGTTCCGGCACTGGGAGCCGCCGGGAACCGGCGGCTCGATTCGTTCGTAGATGGGGTCGAAGCCATGGCTGAGAAGGGAACCGGCGCGGGTACCGCCACCAAGCGGGCACGCAAGGCCGTGGCGGTCGATCCAGGGGAGGGGACCGTGACCACTACCGCACCGAAGAGCAGCACCGACACCGTCACGCCGCGCGGGGCCGAGTCGGTGGACCCGGCCACGCTGCCGGTCAGGCCCGGCGAGGACCCGTGGACCACCGAGGAGGTCCACGAGCTGCACAACGAGCTGATCAGCGAGCTGGACAGGCTGCAGAACGAGATCGACGCCGCCGAGGCGGCCATCTCCGGCCTGATGCGCGACTCCAACGACGGGGCCGGCGACGACCAGGTGGACGCCGGGACGAAGAACATCTCGCGGGAGAGCGAGCTGGCGCTGGCCAACAACGCGCGCGACAGCCTCGCCCAGACCCAGCGCGCCCTGGACCGGCTGGAGGGCGTCGGCTTCGGCACCTGCGAGTCCTGCGGGCAGGCCATCGGCAAGGCCCGGATGCAGGCCTTCCCGCGGGCGACGCTCTGCGTGCAGTGCAAGGCCAAGCAGGAACGCCGCTGAGGCGGCCGCCGAACCGGGCGGCCGGAGCGACGCGGGGGGTCGGGCTTGCCGTACGCTCGACCCCGTAACGTCGCCTGACGCGTCCGCGCCCGTGGACGCGTCCAGGTCGTCACCGGCCCACCACCCTCCCCCTCCTACGGCCGGGGGAGCTCCATCGGCAGCGGAGCGGATCATCAGTACGCAAGGTTCCCCCCAGACCCGGGACGACGCCGTCCCGTCCCCCGGCGATGCCGTGGAGGTGCCCGTGGCCGAGCCGTCCGAGGCGGCGTCCGTGGACGAACCCGCGGTCGCGGAGAAGCCCAGGGGTCCGCGGCGGATCGGGGTGCTGCTGGTCATCGCGCTGCTGGCGTTCCTGATCGACCTCGGCAGCAAGCTGCTGGTCGTCGCGAAGCTGGAGAACCACGCGGCGATCAAGGTGATCGGGGACGTCGTCACCTTCCAGGTGATCCGCAACTCCGGGGCGGCCTTCGGGATGGGGCAGGCGCTGACCGTCGTCTTCACGATGATCGCCTCCGCCGTCATCGTGGTGATCTGGCGGATCGCCCGCCGGCTGTACAGCCTCCCGTGGGCGATCGCCCTCGGGCTGCTGCTCGGCGGGGCGCTCGGCAACCTCACCGACCGGCTGTTCCGCGCACCGGGCGTCTTCCGCGGGCACGTCGTGGACTTCATCTCCGTCCAGCACTTCGCGGTCTTCAACCTCGCGGACTCGGCGATCGTCTGCGGCGGGATCCTGGTCGTCCTGCTCTCCTTCCGGGGCAGCAACCCGGACGGGACCGTCCACCAGCAGGGCGGCAAGGGGGCGTAGCCCCGGCGGCGGGAACGCGGCGCGCGGGAGCGGGCCGTGTTTCCGGCATACTCGTACGGGTGAGTACCGCAGCGCAGATCCGCAGCCTCCCCGTTCCCGACGGCCTGGAGGGCGAGCGTCTCGACGCCGCCCTGTCCCGGATGTTCGGCTTCTCCCGGACCAAGGCCGCCGAACTGGCCGCCGACGGCAAGGTGACGCTCGACGGCGCCATGGCCGGAAAGTCGGACCGGGTGACCGGCGGTTCCTGGCTGGAGGTCGAGATCCCCGCTCCGGCCGCCCCGGTCCAGATCGTCGCCGAGCACGTCGAGGGCATGCGGATCGTCCACGACGACGAGGACATCGTGCTGATCGACAAGCCGGTCGGCGTCGCCGCGCACCCCAGCCCGGGCTGGACCGGCCCCACCGTGATCGGCGGGCTCGCCGCGGCCGGGTACCGGATCTCCACCTCCGGCGCGTCCGAGCGCCAGGGCATCGTGCACCGGCTGGACGTCGGCACCTCCGGCCTGATGGTCGTCGCCAAGTCCGAGCGCGCCTACACCGACCTCAAGCGGCAGTTCCACGACCGGATCACCGACAAGCGCTACCACACGCTGGTCCAGGGCCACCCGGACCCGATGAGCGGCACGGTGGACGCCCCCATCGGACGCCACCCCAGCTCGGACTGGAAGTGGGCGGTGACCCGAGAGGGCAAGCCGTCCGTCACCCACTACGACCTGATCGAGGCGTACCGGGCCGCGTCGCTGCTGGCGATCAAGCTGGAGACCGGTCGCACCCACCAGATCCGCGTCCACATGTCCGCGCTGCGGCACCCCTGCGTGGGCGACCTGACGTACGGCGCCGACCCGACGCTGGCCAAGCGGCTCGGGCTGACCCGGCAGTGGCTGCACGCGGTGTCGCTCGGGTTCGAGCACCCGGCGGACGGGCAGTGGGTCGAGTTCTCCAGCGAGTACCCGGCGGACCTGCAGAAGGCGCTGGACGTCATCGCGGCGGAGAGCTGAGATGAGTGCCGACCCGGGGGCCGGCGTGAGCGCGGGCCCGGGCGTCGCGGTCAGGATCGCCGAGGGCGAGGCCGACCTGGCGCTGGTGCGGGCCGTACGGCGTGAGGTCTTCGTCGTCGAGCAGAACGTGCCGGAGGAGCTGGAGTACGACGAGTACGACCGGACCTCGGTGCACCTGCTGGCGGTGGGTGCCGACGGGGCCGCGCTCGGGACCGGGCGGCTGATCTTCGGCGACCAGGCGCGGGAGCTGACCGGGGGCGTCGAGGGACGGGTGCTGCTCGGGCGGCTCGCGGTGCTGCCGGCGGCCCGGGGGACCGGGCTGGGCGCCGAGCTCGTGCGGGCGATCGAGGCCGCGGGGGCCGAGCGCGGGGCTTCCGAGGTGGAGCTGCACGCGCAGGTGCAGGCGCTCGGGTTCTACGAGCGGCTGGGGTACCTGGCGGAGGGACCGGAGTACGACGACGCCGGGATCGCGCACCGGACGATGACGCGGGTCCTGTAGGCACCCGGGGCCGGGCCCTTCGGGCGGCCCCCTGCTCCGCGCGGTTCCCCGCACCCCGCCCGGGGTGCGGGGAACTCGTCGTTCCGGGCACGGGCCCGGGGTGGGATCAGGTGTCGGTGGTGCGGAGGCGGGGCAGGGCCCGGGGGTGCTCGTCGCGCAGGTGGGCGACGAGCTGCTCGCGGACGTCGAAGCGGAGCTGGGCGGCGTCGTCGGGGCTGCGGGCGGTCATGGTGGCGCGGACGACGATGGTGCTGGGGGTGGTGTCGGTGACGTGGAGCGCCCATTCGACGCCGTCCCACAGCGGGTGCCGGTCGAGGACGGCCCGCAGGGCCGTGCGCAGCTCATCCACCGGGGTGCAGTGGTCGAGGTGGAGCAGGACGGCGGCGAGCAGACCCGGGTCGCGGCGGGTCCAGTTCTCGAAGGGCTTGTTGACGAAGTAGGAGACCGGGACGACCAGCCGACGGTAGTCCCAGAGGCGGACCACCAGGTAGGAGAGGGTGATCTCCTCGACCGTCCCCTGCTGGCCGTCCACCACCACGGTGTCGCCGATCCGGACGGTGTCGCCGAAGGCGATCTGCAGGCCGGCGAAGAAGTTGCCGAGGGTGCTCTGGGCGGCGATGCCGGCCACGATGCCGATGATGCCCGCCGAGGCGAGCAGGCCGGCGCCGATGGTGCGCATGGCGGAGAAGGTCAGCAGCATCACGGCGACGGTGACCACGACGACCACCGCGCTGAGCACCCGGCGCAGCATGCTGATCTGGGTGTGCACCCGCTGGCGGCGGGCCGGATCCTCGGTGCGGGTCTCGTAGCGGCTGAGCAGGGCCTCCAGGGCGGCGGCCACCACGCGGACGGTCAGCCAGCCGAAGGAGGCGAGCAGCAACAGCAGGAGCAGGTGCTGCGCACCCTCCTCCTCGGGCGCCGGGACGAGCTGCCGGAGCGGCTCGGTGGCGAGCAGCAGGGCCGAGGCGACGACGAGCTGGAGCGGGACCCGGCAGCGGCGGAGCAGCGCCCAGACCGGCGCCCCGGGGCGGCGGGCGGCGACCCGCTGGAGGGACTGGTCGACGATCCAGCCGATCGCCAGGGTGGCGGCGACGGTGGCGAGCAGCGAGATCAGCGGCCGGAGCATGGGCCGTACGATACTCGGGCGCAGTGGGGCGAACCGGGCGAAAAGGTGTGGCGGATCGGAGGGGGGCCTCGTCGGGTGCGGGTGGCCTTATCGGGTGCCTACCCGGACGGCGGATACGATCAGCGGCCATGGAGTTCGGTGGGGCATGGCGCCGTTGGCGCGGCCGGGGTACGACGGTCGGACGCAGGGTGCTGGCCGGTGCGGTGGCGCTGGTCGCGGTGGCCGGGATCGGCACCGTGGCGACGGCGTCCGGCGGTGAGCAGGCGGTCCACGAGGAGGACCGTTTCCTCGGCATGCCGGAGACGCCCGGCAGCACGCAGCAGGTCCAGCTGGACACCTCGTTCTTCACCGCCGGCAGCGGGCCGCGGCCCGCGGTGCTGCTCGCGCACGGCTTCGGCGGTTCCAAGGAGGGCGAGCGCGAGCGCGCCCGGCAGCTCGCCCGGCAGGGCTACGCGGTGCTGACCTGGTCGGCCCGCGGGTTCGGGCGCTCGGGCGGCAAGATCGGCCTCAACGCGCCCGACCGCGAGGTCGAGGACGTCCGCCACCTGGTGGACTGGCTGGCCCAGCGGCCCGAGGTGCAGCTCGACGGGCCCGGCGACCCGAAGGTCGGCATCACCGGAGCCTCCTACGGCGGGGCGATCTCGCTGCTGGCCTCCGCCTACGACCACCGGATCGACGCCGTGGCGACCCAGATCACCTGGTGGAACCTGGCCGACGCGCTGTTCCCGCAGGGCGTGCAGGGCTCGGGCGCCGTGGACGGCGTGTTCAAGAAGCTGTGGGCCGGGATCTTCTTCACCACCGGCTCGGCAGCCCCCGGTTCGGCGGGCGGTCTCGGGCCGTCCGGCGGTGCGCCGCGCGAAGGCGGCGAGGCGAAGCCGGTGGCGGACGGGCAGGTCGGGTGCGGGCGGTTCCTGGAGTCGCTCTGCCAGATGTACGACCGGGTCGCGACCGCCGGGCACGCCGATCCGGAGGCCGTCGCGCTGCTCGACCGCTCCAGCCCGTCCTCGGTGGCGGCGCAGCTCAAGGCGCCCACGCTGGTGGTGCAGGGGCAGCAGGACTCGCTGTTCCCGCTCGACCAGGGCGACCGGATCGCGCAGGCGGTCGCCGCGAACGGCGCTCCGGTGGCCGTGGACTGGTTCGCGGGCGGGCACGACGGCGGGACGGACACCAGCGCCCGGGTCGACGACCGGGTGACGGCCTGGTTCGACCACTACCTGAGGGGCCGCGGGAGCGACACCGGGGCGGCGTTCCGCGTGACCCGGACCGGCGGAGTGGACTCGACCGGCTTCCAGGCCGTGCTGCGCGGGGCCACCGCGGAGCGGTACCCGGGGCTCGGCGGGACCGGTTCGCGCTCCGTCGAGCTGACCGGCGGGGAGAGGACCGTCGCCAATCCGCCCGGCGGGGCGCCGCCCGGGATCTCGACGCTGCCGGGCATCGGCGCGCTCAGCCAGGCGGCCTCGCTGGGCGCCGGACTGTCGCTGGACTTCCCCGGGCAGAACGCCGCCTTCGACTCCGCGCCGCTGGACTCGCCGCTGCACCTGACCGGGCAGCCGACCGTGCCGGTGCGGGTCGCGTCGGACCGGCCGGACGCGGTGCTGTTCGCGAAGCTGTACGACGTCGGACCGGACGGCAAGTCGGTGCTGCCGCAGCAGCTCGCCGCGCCGCTGCGGGTCACCGGCGCGGACGCGGGGCGTACCGTCACCGTGACGCTGCCGACCGTGGACCACACCTTCCCGGCCGGACACCGGGTGCGGCTGGTGCTGGCGAGCACCGACCTCGCGTACGCCTCGCCCGTCGAGCCGGCGACCTACCGGGTCGCGCCGACCGGGCCGGTCACCGTGCCGACCGTCGAGGGACTGGTCACCGAGGCGGCGCCGCTGCCCGCGCGGACCTGGCTGCTGCCGGTGGCCGCCGCCGTGGTGGCCGCCGGCCTGGTGCTGGTGCCGCGGCTGCGGCGCCGGCGGGCGGCCGGTGGGCCGGACTTCGATCCTGAGCTGGCCGCGGTGCCGCTGCGGATCAGTGGGCTGAGCAAGCGCTACAAGGGCTCCCAGGACCGCTACGCCGTCCGGGAGTTGGGCTTCCGAGTGGAGCAGGGGCAGGTGCTCGGGCTGCTCGGGCCGAACGGCGCGGGCAAGACCACCACGCTGCGGATGCTGATGGGGTTGATCCGGCCGGACGCCGGGGAGATCCGGATCTTCGGGCACCTGGTGCGGCCCGGTGCGCCGGTGCTGTCGCGGGTCGGGGCCTTCGTGGAGGGCGCGGGCTTCCTGCCGCACCTCACCGGACGCGCCAACCTGCGGCTGTACTGGCAGGCGACCGGGCGGCCGGAGGCCGACGCGTGCTTCGACGAGGCACTGGCCATCGCGGGGCTCGGCGAGGCACTGGACCGCGCCGTGCGGACGTACTCGCAGGGCATGCGGCAGCGGCTTGCCATCGCCCAGGCCATGCTCGGGATGCCGGACCTGCTGATCCTGGACGAGCCGACCAACGGGCTGGACCCGCCGCAGATCCGTGAGATGCGCGAGGTGATGATCCGGTACGCGGCCGGCGGGCGGACCGTGATCGTGTCGAGCCACCTGCTGTCCGAGGTCGAGCAGAGCTGCACGGACCTGGTCGTGATGGACCGCGGTCAGCTGGTGACGGCGGGCCCGGTCGGCGAGATCGTGGGCGCCGGAGAACTGCTGATGATCGGCGTCGCCGCCCCCTACGACCCGCAGGCGGCGGCCGAGAAGGTGGCCGCGCTGGCCGGTGTCGCCTCGGCGGAGGCCGTCGAGGGCGGGCTGCTGGTGCGGCTGGACGGACAGGCGGCGAGCGAGCTGCTCGCGGAGCTGGTGCGGCTGGGGGTGCCGGTGGAGAGCGCCGGGCCGCAGCGGCGGTTGGAGGACGCGTTCCTGTCGTTGATCGGAGGTGGTGCGGAGTGAGTTCGGTCTCTGAGGTCTCCGCAGTTTCGGCGGACCACGCGGAGGGCTACCGGGCGAGCCGGACGCTGCCGCTGCGGGTGGAGGCGATGCGGCAACTGCGCCGCCGTCGCACCCTGGTGATCGGCGCGGTGCTCGCCGCCATGCCGTTCGTCATCCTGGCCGCCTTCCAGATCGGCGGCACCCCCGGCCGACCGGACCGGACCACCTTCATCGACCTGGCCACCGCCTCGGGGGCCAACTTCGCGGTCACCATGCTGTTCGTCGGCACCGGCTTCATGCTGGTGATCCCCGTCGCGCTGTTCTGCGGGGACACCGTCGCCTCCGAGGCCAGCTGGTCCTCGCTGCGCTACCTGCTGGCCGCGCCGGTGCCCCGGGCACGGCTGCTGGCACGCAAGTTCGCGGTCGGGCTGGCGTTCTCGGCGGTCGCGGTGGTCATGCTGCCCGCGATCGGACTGCTCGTCGGGACGGCCGCCTACGGATGGGGTGACCTCAAACTGCCCGCCGGTGCCAGCCTGCCGGCCGGGGAGGCACTGCCCCGGATCGCGATCGCGGTGGCCTTCGTCCTCCTCAGCGAGATCGTGATCGCGGCCCTCGCGTTCTGGCTGTCCACGGCGACGGACGCGCCGCTCGGCGCGGTGGGCGGCGCGGTGTTCGTGTCGATCATCACGGGGGTGCTGGACGCCGTCACCGCGCTCGGTGACCTGCGGGAATGGCTGCCGGCGCACTGGCAGTACGCCTGGGCCGACGCGCTGCAGCCGCAGCTCGAATGGGGAGGCATGGTGCAGGGCGTCTCGCTGTCGCTCTCGTACGCGGCGGTGCTGCTGGCGTTGGCGTTCCGGGGGTTCGCGCGCAAGGACGTGGTGTCGTAGCGCGGCCGCGGTGGTGTCGCCGGGGCCGGCGGGCGATGGGGGATCATGGGTGGGTAGCTGACCCCCGCAGGTGAAGGACCCGAACCGTGGCCCAGATCGTCCTCTTCCACTCCGCCTACGGGCTGCGCCCCGCCGTGCGGGCCGCCGCCGAGCGGCTGCGCGCCGCCGGGCACACCGTGCACACGCCGGACCTGTTCGAAGGCCGGACCTTCGACTCGATCGAGGACGGACAGGCGTACCAGGAGGAAGTCGGCGGCAGCGAGGAGATGCTGCGCCGGGCGGTGACCGCGGCCGCGCCGCTGTCCGAGGGCGGGCTGGTGTACGCGGGCTTCTCGCTCGGCGGCGCGATCGCGCAGAACCTGGCGCTGGCCGACGAGAAGGCGCGGGCCCTGCTGCTCCTGCACGGCACCTCGGACCTGCGCGAGGACGCCGCCACGTCGATCCCCGTGCAGCTGCACATCGCGGAGCCGGACCCGTTCGAGCCGGAGGACTGGCTGAACGCCTGGTACCTGCGGATGCGGCGGGCCGGGGCCGAGGTCGAGGTGCACCGCTACCGGGGCGCCGGGCACCTGTTCACCGACCCGGAGCTGCCGGACCACGACGCGCAGGCGGCGGAACGGGCCTGGGCGGCGTCGCTGGACTTCCTGGCGGAGGTGGACGGGCAGGAGGACTGACGGCGCCGCGGCCGCCGGCTGTTCGGTCGGCGGGTCGGCGGGTCGGCGGGTCGGCGGGTCGGCGGGTCGGCGGGTCGGCGGGTCGGCGGGTGGCCGGCGGCAAAAGTGGTGGTCCCTCCGTGTACGCCGGAGGTACGGTGACGGCCGTTTCGGTCGGAGCACAGGGGGTTGCCGTGGATTCAGCGGGGCGTGTCGACAGGTCGCGCGGTCGGGTGTTCGGTGAGGCGGCGGAACTGTACGACGCCGCCCGGCCCGGGTACGCCGACGGGCTGGTGACCGAGGTGCTGGCGTACGCGTGGCTGTCGCCCGCGGGATCGGCGGAGCCCACGGGGTCGGCGGAGCCCGCGGGGTCGGGGGAGCGCGCGGTGGTGGAGATCGGCGCGGGGACCGGTAAGGCCTCCGTGCTCTTCGCCGAGCGCGGGGTGCCGCTGGTCTGCGTCGAGCCGGACCCGCGGATGGCGGAGGTGCTGCGGCGCAACACCTCGGGGTACCCGCGGGTGCGGGTCGAGACCGGCGGTTTCGAGGAGTGGTCGGCGCAGGGGCGGACGTTCGGGCTGCTGTTCGCCGCCACCTCCTGGCACTGGCTCGACCCGGCGCGGCGCTGGGACCTGGTGCACGACGCGCTCGAACCGGGCGGCGCCGTCGCGCTGTTCTGGAACCCGCACGGGGTGGTGGACGACGGGCTGTACGAGGAGCTCGGCGCGATCGACCGGCGCTACGGCGTGGAGGGCTCGCCGCACTGCCGACGGGCCGCCTACTACGGGGACGTGCCGGGCAACGGGGAGCCGTTCTGGCCGGAGGCCGAGTGCCGGGCGGACGGCCGGTTCGCGGACCTGCGGGGCGTCCGGTTCCGTGAGGAGGTCCGGTACGGGACCGAGCGCTACCTGGACTACCTGGCTTCGATCTCCAGCTACCGGGTGCTGCCGGAGGAGCGTCGGGCCGGGGCGCTGGCGGAGACGGGCCGGGTGCTGGACGCGCGGGGCGGGGGGATCGAGATGCTGCACGTGAGTGATCTGTTCCTCGCCCGGAGGGCGGCGTAGGGGCCGGCCCGAGGACGGGCAGGGGGAGGGCCGGGTCGGGGCGGAAGCCCCGGTTCGGCCCTCCGGCGTTTCCGGGACCGGTGCCGCCGGGGCAGGTGTGGCCGGCGGGGCTCCGAGCGACCCACGGTGCGGATGTGACGAATCGTCAGGGCGGTGTCCGGGGGTGGTGTCCGGGGGCGGCGGAAGTGCCGGTGCGGCGCCGGTTGCGGGGCGGAAGGACTGTTTCCGGACAGCTACCCTCAGTGATCGGCGGGGTGGTGGTCCAGACCTCTTGTCGGGCATGTGCCACCCTGCCAGCAGGGATGATCGAACTACGAACTGTTGTTAACCGGGCGGCCGTCCCGGCGTCACGGTCCGGCGGGCCGTCAGGATGACCGGATTCCCCACGGCGTCGTTGATCTCCCGGGAAACCTCTCCATAGAGTCGCGGTGCACTCCGACCCCACCAGCTGTCCAAATCCGTGGAAATGCCGTCGAGCCATTTCCCGTGACTCAAGCATTGGAGCGGCACATGCTTGTTCTCGGAATCACCAACAACGACCTGGCCGGTGCCTGCCTGGTTCAGGACGGAACGGTCGTCGCGGCCGTCAGCGAGGAACGCTTCTCCCGGGTCAAGGACCACAAGGCCTGGCCGGAGCAGTCGATCGACTACGTCCTGAAGGAGGCCGGGGTCACCCTTTCCGATGTCGACCGGGTGGCCTACGGATGGCAGGCGGGATTCAGCGCCGAAAAGCACTTGCTGCTTTACGTGGACCGCATTTCGGAGGAAGCCCGGCTGCGCCCCGAGGCGCTTCCGCACCTCCGCAAGCGGATATCCGACGAAATTCTGAACGACCGCGAGAAGCGCGGTGAGTTCGACGCCTTCATCGAGGAGAACGGGCTTCGCGGCAAGGTGGTTCGCGTCGACCACCACGAGTCGCACGGCTTGGGCGCCTTCCTCTGCTCCCCGTTCGACGACGCCCTCGTGGTCACCTGTGACGGCCGCGGGGACTTCCAGTCCCTGACCGTCACGCACTACTTCCCCGGCGGCGAGGAGGTGCTCCAGCGCGAGACCTCGATCGACAGCCTCGGCTACTTCTACGGCCGGATCACCAAGCTGCTCGGCTTCCGGCCCAACCGCCACGAGGGCAAGATCACCGGCCTCGCCGCCAACGGCGACCCGGAGAAGCTCCTCCCGCTGATGCGGCGGATGATCGACGTCGAGGAGAACGGCGCGATCCGCGCCCGCTGCGGAGACTGGTACCAGCCGTCCTACGAGGGCTACTCCGAGGCGCTGCTCGCCGAGATCGCCACCCACGAGCCGGCCGACGTCGCGGCGGCGGCCCAGCGGCACGTGGAGGACCTGCTGACCGCCGTCGTGGCGCAGCACATCGGCCGGGTGGCCGGCGGCAACGTCTGCCTGTCCGGCGGCGTGTTCGCCAACGTCAAGCTCAACCAGCGGATCTTCGAGACCGCGGGCGTGCGGAACATCTACGTGCTGCCGCCGATGGGCGACGGCGGGCTGCCGCTGCAGACCGCCGTGATCGTGGCCCACCGGGAGACCGGCGAGCGCCCGCGGGTGCCCTCGATGGCCCTCGGGCCGGACGCCGCGATCTCCGAGGGCCGGCTGGAGGAGGTCCTGCGGGACTACCCCGAGCTGCGCTACCGGCGGATCGGCGAGGACATGCGGGAGGTCCTGCTGGCCGCGCTGGAGGCGGACCAGGTCATCGGCACCTACCGGGGCCGGATGGAGTTCGGCCCGCGCGCGCTCGGCCGGCGCAGCGTCATCTACGGCACCGCCGACGTGACGATGAACGACTGGCTCAACAAGCGCCTGAACCGCACCGAGTTCATGCCCTTCGCGCCGATCACCGCCGAGGACCTGGCGCCCGACTGCTACGTGGGCTGGGAGTCGGAGCAGCCCTCGGCGCTGTTCATGACCATCACCTACGACTGCCACGAGCCGTTCGCCAAGGCCTGCCCGGCGGTCGTGCACGTCGACAACACCGCGCGCCCGCAGATCGTCCGGGCCCAGGACGACCCGTTCCTGCACGGTCTGCTGATGGCCTGGTACGACCGCAGCGGCCAGGCGGCGCTGGTGAACACCTCGTTCAACAAGCACGAGGAGCCGATCGTCGGGTCGCACCGCGACGCGCTGGACCCGCTGGCCGACGAGGTGATCGACCTGCTCCTGGTCGACGACGTGTACCTGGTCTGGAAGGACACCGCCGACAGCTACATGGCGCGGCAGGCCGCCTAGGGCTTGTCCGAGCCGGAGGCAGGGTCGGGCGGTCCGCCGGTGAGGTCTAGTCCAGTTGACCGTCCGGCCCCATCGGATGTGAACTATCGTCAGATCGTATGGCGCAAGCGCCGAGTGAGGAGACCGATGCAGCCGCAAGCCGGAACGCGGTACGAGGTCGAGGCCGTCGTCTTCGACATGGACGGGGTCCTGATCGACTCCAGGCCCGTGATCGAGGAGGCGTGGCGGTCGGTGGCCCGGCGCCACGGCCGGGTGCTGGCCGACCCGGAGGTCGAGGAGTACGTCCACGGCCGCACCGGCGACCAGACGGTGCGGCTGATCTTCCCGGACCACTCGGACGCCGACCGGAAGGCGATCTGGGCCGAAGTGGACACCGTCGAGGAGGAGGCGCCGTACCGGGCCGTCCCCGGTGCGGACGGACTCGCCACCCGGCTCCGGGACGCCGGCGTGCCGGTCGGCCTGGCCACCAGCAGCTGGACCCGGAAGATCGACAACGCGCTGGGCGGGCTCGGCCTGCTCGACGTCTTCCGGGTGCGGGTCACCCGGGACGACGTCGAGCGCGGCAAGCCGCACCCGGACCCGTACCTGGCGGCCTGCCGGGGCCTCGGCATCCGGCCGCAGCGCGCGCTGGTCTTCGAGGACTCGGTCAGCGGGGTGCGCTCCGCGGTCACCGCGGGGGCGGTGTGCGTCGGGATCGGCGGGCCGGCCCTGGTCGAGGCCGGCGCGGTGGTCGCCGTCGCGGACTTCACGGCGCTGGTGGTGGGCGGGACGGCCGAGGAGGCCGGGACGATCACGCTGACCGACCCGGACGGGCGGGTCACCGTGGCGCTCGTGCGCGGGCCCGTCGGTGGCTGAGGCGGGCCGGGCCGCGTCGAACCGGGCGCTGGTGGACTCCGTGCCGGGAGCGCCGGCCGGGGCGGGGACGTCGGCGGGGGCCGGGGCGGGGACGTCGGCCGGAGCGGAGGCGTCGGCGGGACCCGGGGCGCCGGTGATGGCCCGGTCGGCAGCGGTGTCGGCGTTCTGCGTCTTCCTCGTCCTGGGCGTGCTCACCGCCTCGCTCGGCGCCTCGCTGCCCTTCCTGCGGGAGCGGTTCGGCGCGGAGCACGAGGTCGGGCGGGTGGTCTCCGCGTACAACCTCGGCGCGCTCGCGGCCACCGTCTGCATCGGGCTGCTCGGACGGCGGCTGAACGTCCGGGCGGCTCCGCCCGTCCTGCTCGCGGTCTTCGCGGCGGGCGCGGCCGGGATGGCGGCCAGCCCCGGCTGGACCGCCTACCTCGGCTGCGCCGCCGTCACCGGCCTCGGGTACGGCGGGCTGGCGCTCACCCTCAACACGGCGTTCGCGCGCGGGTTCGCCGGGAACAGCGTGGTGATGGTCAACCGGCTGAACGCGGTCTTCGGGATCGGCGCGATGCTGGGCCCGCTGGCCGCGGGGGCCGTCGGGCACACGGACATCCGGCTGCTGGCGCTGGCGGCGGCGGTGTGCGCGCTGCCGTGCTTCCTGGTCGGACGGGCGGGGGCGGTGCTCACGGCCGCGCCGGCGCGGACCGCCGCGGGCCCGCAGGACGGCCGACGTGCCCGGACCGGGCTGCAGTTGCTCCCGTTCCTGCTGGTGGGCCTGGTGTACGCGGGCATGGAGACCAGCATCGGCACCTGGCAGTCGACCCAGCTGGTCCGCGACGGCTGGAGCACCCAGGCCGCCACGACGGCGGCCTCCGGATTCTGGGCCGGGATGGCCCTCGGGCGGCTCGTCGTCCCCCAGCTGACCAGGCGGATTCCGGGCCGGACCACCCTGCCGGCCTACCTGGCGGCGGGGCTCGGCGCGTTGGCGCTGGCGGCCGTGCCCCACCTCGCGGTGGTGGCCTACCCGCTGGCGGGGCTGGCGCTGGCGCCGGTGCTGCCGACCCTGATCGCCTGGGTCTCGGGCGTCGCGGAGGTGCCGCAGCAGGCGACCTCCGTGCTGACCCTGTGCTGCATGCTCGGCAACGCCGTCGTGCCGGCGGTGGTCGGCGCGCTCAGCGGGTCGGGCGGGGCGGTGGTGATCCCGCTGGTGCTGGCCGGTGCGTGTCTGCTCTGCCTCGGACTCGCGGTGTGGCTGCGGGCCACCCGGCGGTAGGCAGGCAGGCAGGCGTTGCCGTTGGGGTTGCGGTTGGGGTTGCGCAGGACGTCGGCTGGGCCGACGTCCTGCGCGCGGCCGTGGGCGCGGGCGTGGCCGTGGGGTGCGGGACTCAGCCGGGCGGGGGCGGGGCGGTGCGCCCGTGGATCGGGCCTCCCGGGGTGTACCAGCCGGCCTTCTTGCGGACCGCCGGGCTCGGGTCCCCGGTGCGGGCGGCCTCCAGGGCGGCGAGGGCGCGAGGGTCGGTGTGGACGAACTTGCCGACCAGTTCGGCGGCCCGCATGCGGACCTGCGGGTCGGGGTCGCCCGCCAGACGCCGCAGCCCGGGATCGAGCACCCGGTCGGCGCCCGGGGCGCAGGTGTCGCCCTTGCACCGGTCGCAGGCCAGGGCGTGGAAGGCGGCGATCCGGACCCGGGGGTCGGGGTCGTCGGCCATGGCGATGAGCAGGTCCATCGAGTCGGTGTCGACCAGGTGGTCGAGGAGGCGGCAGCAGCCCTCCCGTACCGCCGGGTCGGCGTGGGAGAGACCAGCGCGGATGGCGTCGAGCGCGTCCGCCGCGCGGTGCAGCAGCTCGCGGTAGGCCGCCACGGTGCGCTGTGGGTCCCCCAGGCAGGAGACGAGGGCTTCGTCGTCGGTCCGTGAGAATCCGAGCATGGGACGAGTGTCCGGCCGAACGGGCCTCCGGGCAAAGGGATTTGTGCGGGGGTCTCAGAGGCGGCGGCGGGTGCGGCCGTAGACGAAGAGGCAGAGGCAGGTGACGGCGGCGATGCCACAGGCGAGCATGCCGAGCGCGAGGAGCATGATCGTGGTGTCGTCGAGGCCCTGGACGAACTCGTGGTCGGAGTTGCCGTTGGCGTCGACGGTGACCTTCTCGCCGTCCGGGTGGCCGGAGATGTAGCCGACCATCGCGATGATGCCGCCGACGCAGAGCACGGCGGCCGCGAGCAGCCGGCCGCCCGCCTTACGGGTCCACTCCTCGCCGGTGAGCAGAGGGGCGTTCGGGCAGTGGTCGATCACGGCGTTGCCCAGGGCCGAGGCGCCGGTGGCCAGACCGTCGACCCGGACCCGTCCGCCGCCGGCGACGGTGAGGACACAGCGGTAGTCGTTGCCGAACCGGTGGGCGAGGGCGCCGACCGAGTTCCGGCGGGTGGGGACGGTGACGGCGGTGATCTGAGCCCAGGTCCAACTCCCCTTGCGACCACGGGCATTGCCGTGGACCAAGCCGTACTCGCGGACCTCGAAGTACTCGCCGGAACCGCCGCGCAGCGCCCGTAAGGCCTGCGTGAGGCCGATGCCCAGTCCGGACACGCCGAGGCCGAGGATCACCCCGAGCCCCTTGCCGCCGCCCGAGGAGCCGTCGTCCTGGAGGAGTGCCCACAGGCCCAGCCAGGAGGTGAGCACACCGATCGGCAGGGCCCAGGCGGCGTTGACCCACCGGGTGCGGGTGGCGACCCGGTGACGGCTGACGAGGGCTCCGAGCGCGTCGGGGGCGGCGGTGGTATCGGTCACGGCGGCCAGTCAAGCAGGGGGGTCTGTTCGCCTCAAGGGCATTGGCGCGATGAGTGGTTGACGCGGCCGGCGGGACTTCCCGAAGGTGCGGGCACGGGTGCGGGTGCGGTGGCCCGGCGGCCGGTGCGTGGTCGACGCGGACGGATGCGCGGATCCCCGAATGTGGAGGGGGGCCCCCCCCGGGGGGGGGGGGGGGGGGGCGCCCCGCCGGGGGGGGGGGGGGGGGGGGGGGGGGGGTGTTTTTGGTGTTGGGGGCCCGGCGGCAGGGGCGGAGACCCCGCCGGGGGCGCCCG
>NZ_JBHWBZ010000006.1:97884-122413 GCF_042735475.1 Kitasatospora sp. NPDC059577
GCGCGGGGGGGCGGGTCGGGCGGCCGGCCGCGGGTTGCTCCTCGCCGGGGACGTGGGGCCGTCCCCCCTGTGGGGGCCCCCCCCCGGGGGGGGGGGGGGGGGGGCGGCTCCAGCGGGCGGGGCGGGGGCTACATCGGGGTGGGCTTGATGATGGCGAAGGCCGCGCCCTGCGGATCGGCGACGACCGCCATGCGGCCGGCCACCATGTCGAAGGGCGGGGCGAGGACCGTTCCGCCGCGCTTGACCAGGGCGTCCACGGTGGAGTCGACGTCGTCGACCGCGAAGTAGGTCAGCCAGTGCGCCGGGGTGCCGGGCGGGTCGTTGGCGAGGAGGGTGGCACCGCCGACCGCCCGGCCGCCGACGCGCAGCTCCCAGTACGAGTCCGCGCCGTCCATCGGCTCGATCTCGATGCCGAACGCCTCGCCGTAGAAGGCGGTGGCGGCCTGGATGTCACTGGTGTGCAGCTCGTTCCAGGTGAGCGCGCCGGCCTCGTTGACCACCTGGGCGCCGAAGAACTCGCCCGGCTGCCAGACGCCGAACACCGCGCCCTGCGGGTCGGAGGCGATCAGCATCCGGCCCAGGTTGCCGACCTCCATCGCCGGGACGAGCAGGGTGCCGCCGGCGCCGACGATCGCGTCCTGCGTGGCCTGGGCGTCGGTGGTGGCCAGGTAGCTGCTCCAGACGGTGGGCGGCTCGGGCATCCCTTCGGGCGCCATCGCCGGGCCGATGCCGGCGGCGGCCTTGCCGTTGAGCTCGCAGACCGCGTAACCGCCGAACTCCGCCGGGCCGGGCCGGCCCTGCCAGCCGAGCAGGTCGCGGTAGAAGTCCAGTGCGGCCTGCTGGTCCTTCGCCATCAGGTCGACCCAGCAGGGGGTGCCGGTCGCGTAGGGGGTGGTGACCTCGGGCATTTTGACCCTTTCTGGTGGGGTTTGCTGCCGGTCACGATTTCGTCGTGGGCGGTGAATCGCCACTCGACACGCCGCCGGGGAGGAACCGGCGGGGAAGTGGCCCGAGGGCCGGCGACGGGTCGGATTCCGGTGCGGGAGTGCGGGGCGGATGCCGATCGACCCGGCGTGGTTCCCGACGGTGGGGGAGGGGCGGCCGTCCGCCCGGGCGATCCGCACCGGGCGGCGCCCGAGAGGCCGAGGACCGTGCTGCGGCAGCCGGTCGAGCGGGTGGGCCGGCTCAGCCGTTCGAGAGCCCGAGAGGGACGCCGGGCGGGCCGGACCGGGCGTCGCCGTACGCTCAGTCGAAGCTCGCGAGTGCCTCCTGCTCGCTGTCGTGGACTTCGCAGAGGGCGAGCAGTTTGGTGATCGTCAGGAGGTCCTGGAGCTTCCCGGAGACGTTGAGGAGCTTGAGCCGGCCGCCCTTGCCGGCGGTGGTGGTGCAGCAGCTGACCAGTTCGCCGATGCCGGAGCTGTCGACGTAGGTCACGTCGGCGAGGTCGAGCAGGATCCGGCGGCGACCGGTGTCGAGGGTGTGGGCGACGGCCTCGCGCAGGATGACGTCGCCCTCGCCGATCGTGATCCTGCCCTTCAGGTCGAGCAGGGTGACGTCGCCTTCCTGGCGTTCGGAGACGGAGAGAGCGGGCACGGTGGTCTCCTTCCTGAGGTGTTTCACCAGGACGACGTCGCATCCCGGTGGTGGGCCGGTACGCCGGGTGACGTGGAAGCCGTCGACGCAGTGCTCGATGAGCGTCAGTCCCCGGCCCGAGGGAGTGAGGTTCAGGGCTCCGGACGGCTGGGCGGCTGGGGTGAAGCCCGGCCCTTCGTCGCCGACGGTGACGGTGAGCCGGGCGCCGTCGTGGTGGGCCGCCAGCCTGACCTGCCGGTCCGGCGAGAAGCGGTTGCCGTGGATCACGGCGTTCGCCACGGCCTCGTGAACGGCCAGGCCGAGCCGGTCGCGGCCGTCCTCGTCCAGTCCGAGTTCGTCGGCCAGGCGGCAGACGAACTCCTCGGCGGCCGCGATGCTGGCCAGGACGGACGGCAACTGCAGTTCGACGTGCTCCAAGGCGCTGCCTCCACTTCTCGCCCGGCTGCCGTCGGCTCCCGGGCGTGGAGCAGCCAGGGGCACAGACTGGCAGCGGTCGGTGGGAGCGGGCGCGACGTTGCTCCATGTGTGGCGTGTCGCAGGCCTGACCGGCGTTGGAGGATGGGGAGTTGGGGTCTCCCGTGCGGGTGGGTAGTGCGGGTGAGGTCGTACGGGCGGGGCCGCGCAGGCGGGGCCGCGCAGGAAGTCGGGCGGGCCGACTTCCTGCGCAGGAGGGGTGGTCAGGGACCGATGCGGGTGAACGTGAAGACGTCGCCCGGGGTCGGTACGGCCTCGATCCGGCTCTGCTTCCCGGCCCCGGTGACCGCCCACGAGGTGCCCTGCGGACCGGTGATCCGGTAGGCGTTCCCGGTGTCGGCGACGGGGGCCAGCTCCCAGGTCACGGCATCGGCCTGGTCGACGAGGAAGGTGACGACCGGGCCGGCGGTCCCGTTGTCCTCGATCCCGGCGGGGGCGCCCTTGGAATAGAGGTTGTAACGGCCGTCGGGGAGCGCTTCGACGATCCAGATGGCGTCCCGGTCGTCGGTGTCGACCCGGAGGACCTTGGGGGACAGGTCCTCCGTCTCGTGGAGGGCACGGCCGACGAGGGCGGTGCCGGCGTGGATGAGGTGGAGGCCGGAGTCCAGCCGTGTCATGGCTGCCATTCCTTCCGTGTGTGACGGATTGCGTGACAGTTGTACGCGGCCCGGCGGACCGCGGTGGTGCGCTCAACCGGCCTTCACCCGAAGGAGTTACGCACGGGGGAGGGGGCCGGGGCGAGGGGCGGGGGCGGAGGAGGGGAACGTCGGGCGCAGGGGGCGAGTGCGCCGACGGTGCCCGACGATGAGAGCCGGCCCGCGTCGCTCCCGACGGCTCCCGCCGCCCGTGCGCCGGGAGCTGCGGCACGATGGACCCCGTGCCAGAGCAGAGAGACGACCGCTACGCGCCGCCGACCACCCTCCCCGGACTCCTGCAGCGCGGCCGGGGGCAGGGCGCGCTGCTCGCCGCCGAGGACCCGGCCTCGGCGGCCGCCCTCGTGTACGGCTGCATCCGCTGGGAGTGGCGCTGGGACCGGCAGGTCGACGACCGGCCCGGCTACCTCGCCCGCCTGCTCCGGGACCTGGAGCTGCCGCTCGGTCCGGTGGTGGACCTCCTCGACGGGGACGAGGGGACCCGGGACCGGGCCGCGGACGTGCTGGAACTGCTGGCGCTCGGCGGTTCGGAGGAGGCCCGGCAGGCGCTGCCGGACTTCGCCCCCGAGGAGGACGAGCCGCCCGTGCGCCGCCGCTCGCCGCGAGTGGATCCGTACCCGGACCGCGACAACGCGGACCTGCTCGCCCTGCTGCGCGATCCGGACACCTCCGAGGGTGCCAGGGCGTCCGTCCTCCTCGCCCTGTCACTCCGCCCGCCGGAGCCCGCGCTGCTCCCCTCGGTTCCCGGCCTCGGCGCCGCGGACGGCACGCGACCACTGCCGCTGCTGGGGAGGGCGGTCGAGTCGCTGGCCGGTGCGGCCGTGCCGGCGGCCCGGGAGTGGGCGGCCGCCGAGCCGGAGTGGCTCGCCCGGACGGGTCTCGCGGTGCTGGCCGCCCACGGTGACGAGAGCGACGTGCCGGTCCTGCTCGCCGCCTTGGAGCAGGGGTGGGCGGACAGGTCCTGGTGCGGCCCCGACACGCTCGCCCGCGGCCTGGCCCGCTTCGGCCCGCGGGCCGCCGGTGCCGCGTCCCTGCTGCGCCGCTTCTGGCTCTGCACCCCGCACTCCCACGAGCGCCCCGCCTACCTGGAGGCGCTGGCCGCGATGGGGGCTCCGGGCACCGCGGAGGCCTTCGTCGAGTCGCTGTGGGACTGCGAGGCGAGTGCCCGCCTGCTCGGTGCCGAGCGCGCCCCCGACCGGCCGTCCGTGCGGCGCAGGCTCGCCGACCTGCGGGACGATCCGTTGGAGGAACCGGAGGTCCGCGAGGCCGCCGGTGCGCGGCTGGCGGGCCTGGCGTAGCCGGATGGCCGAGCGCGTCGGACCGGGACGTCCACGCGCCCGTGGACGCCCTCCCCGGGCTGTCGCAGGGCGGCCGGGGCCCGGGCGCGCGGAGGGCCGCCGAGGATCCCGTCGCCGCTGCCGGGCACGTCCGCGCCCGCACCCGCGGGGAGGGTGCCTGGGGCCGAGAGGCCGCTGCGGTGCGACTCGCCGGGGCGGCCTGGGCGCCTCGTCCGGCCGAGCGGTGAAGCTGTTCGAGGGGGCTAGAGTGGACGCGTGAACGTGTGAGTGATGGTCCGGACCCCGCGAGGTGGTCCGGGCCACATCCATTTCCGGGGCAACCCCCTGTGACCTGCACGTTCGCCGGCCCACCAGCCCAGCACCAGAGCCTCCGGAGGCCCCGCCTTGAGCGACCAGCCGTTCGCGCATCTGCACGTCCACACCGAGTACTCGATGCTGGACGGTGCCGCCCGGCTGAAGCAGATGTTCAAGGAGGTCGAGCGCCTCGGTCAGACCCACGTGGCGATGACCGACCACGGCAACATGTACGGCGCCGCCGAGTTCCACAAGCAGGCCACCGCCGCCGGCATCACCCCCGTCATCGGCATCGAGGCGTACGTCGCCCCCGAGTCCCGCTCCAACACCAAGCGCATCCTGTGGGGCCAGCCGCACCAGAAGCGGGACGACGTCTCCGCGTCCGGCGCGTACACCCACAAGACCATCTGGGCCCGGAACAAGGAGGGCCTGCACAACCTCTTCAAGCTGACCTCGCGCTCCTACGCCGAGGGCTGGCTCGTGAAGTGGCCGCGGATGGACAAGGAGCTGATCTCCGACCTGGCCGGCGGCCTGATGGCCACCACCGGCTGCCCCTCGGGCGAGGTCCAGACCCGCCTGCGCCTCGGCCAGTTCGACGAGGCCGTCAAGTCCGCCGCCGACTACCAGGACATCTTCGGCAAGGAGAACTACTTCCTGGAGCTGATGGACCACGGCCTCGACATCGAGAAGCGGGTCCGCGACGGGCTGCTGGAGATCAGCAAGAAGCTGAACATCCCGCCGGTCGTCACCAACGACTCGCACTACACCACCGAGGCCGACGCCGGCGCGCACGACCTGCTGCTCTGCGTCCAGACCGGCAAGAACCTCTCCGACCCGGACCGCTTCCGCTTCGACGGCACCGGCTACTACATCAAGTCCGCCGCCGAGATGTACGCGCTGGACTCCTCGGACGCCTGGCAGGAGGGCTGCCGCAACAGCCAGCTCCTCGTCGCCTCCCGCGTCGACACCGAGGGCATGTTCACGTTCAAGAACCTCATGCCCCGCTTCCCCATCCCGGAGGGCTTCGAGTCCGAGGCGGACTTCTTCAAGTCCAAGGTCTGGGAGGGCATGGACTGGCGCTTCCCGGACGGGTACGACGAGGAGCACAAGAAGCTCGCCGAGTACGAGATGGACACCATCATCCAGATGGGGTTCCCGGCGTACTTCCTCGTCGTAGCGGACTTCATCATGTGGGCCAAGAGCCAGGGCATCGCGGTGGGCCCCGGCCGTGGATCGGCGGCCGGCTCACTGGTCGCGTACGCGATGGGCATCACCGACCTCGACCCCATCCCGCACGGCCTGATCTTCGAGCGCTTCCTCAACCCCGAGCGCATCTCCATGCCCGATGTCGACATCGACTTCGACGAGCGCCGACGCGGCGACGTGATCCGCTACGTGACCGAGAAGTGGGGATCCGACAAGGTCGCCATGATCGTCACGTACGGCACCATCAAGGCGAAGGCCGCCATCAAGGACTCCTCCCGGGTCCTCGGCTACCCCTACGCGATGGGCGACCGCATCACCAAGGCGATGCCGCCGGACGTCATGGGCAAGGGCATCCCGCTGTCCGGCATCACGGACAACAGCCACCCGCGCTACGGCGAGGCGGGCGAGATCCGCGGCCTCTACGAGAGCGACCCCGACGTCAAGAAGGTCATCGACACCGCGCGCGGCATCGAGGGCCTGATCCGCCAGCCCGGCGTGCACGCCGCCGGCGTCATCATGTCCGCCGAACCGCTGACCGACCACATCCCGGTGTGGACCCGGCACACCGACGGCGTCACCATCACGCAGTTCGACTACCCGACTTGCGAAGGCCTCGGCCTCCTCAAGATGGACTTCCTCGGCCTGCGCAACCTGACGATCATGGACGACGCCGTCAAGGCGATCGAGCGGAACAAGGGCGAGAAGATCGAGCTGCTCAAGCTGCCGCTCGACGACAAGCCGACCTACGAACTCCTCGCCCGCGGCGACACCCTCGGTGTCTTCCAGCTCGACGGCGGGCCCATGCGCTCCCTGCTGCGCCTGATGAAGCCCGACAACTTCGAAGACATCTCCGCCGTCCTCGCGCTGTACCGACCCGGCCCGATGGGCGTCAACTCCCACACCAACTACGCCCTGCGCAAGAACGGCCAGCAGGAGATCACCCCGATCCACCCGGAGCTGGAGAAGCCCCTGGAGGAGATCCTCAAGCCGACGTACGGCCTGATCGTCTACCAGGAGCAGGTGCAGAAGGCCGCGCAGATCCTCGCCGGCTACTCGCTCGGCCAGGCCGACCTGCTGCGCCGCGCGATGGGCAAGAAGAAGAAGGAGATCCTGGAAGCGGAGTTCGTCCCCTTCCAGAAGGGCTGCCGGGCGCACGGCTACTCCGACGCGGCCATCCAGGCCGTGTGGGACGTCCTCGTCCCCTTCTCCGGCTACGCGTTCAACAAGGCGCACACCGCCGGCTACGGGCTGGTCTCGT
This sequence comes from Kitasatospora sp. NPDC059577, assembly GCF_042735475.1. NCBI lineage: Bacteria > Bacillati > Actinomycetota > Actinomycetes > Kitasatosporales > Streptomycetaceae > Kitasatospora > Kitasatospora sp. NPDC059577. The sequence continues at coordinate 104,661 of NZ_JBHWBZ010000006.1, forward strand.
ACTGGACCGCCTACCTCAAGGCCAACTACCCGGCCGAGTACATGTCCGGCCTGCTCACGTCCGTCAAGGACGACAAGGACAAGTCCGCGGTCTACCTCAACGAGTGCCGCAAGATGGGCATCAACGTCCTCCCGCCGGACGTCAACGAGTCCGACTCGGACTTCACCCCGCACGGTGACGACACCGTCCGCTTCGGCCTCACCGCCGTCCGCAACGTCGGCGGGCCGGTCGTCGAGTCGATGATCCGCACCCGGAAGACCAAGGGGAAGTTCTCCTCCTTCCCCGACTTCCTGGACAAGGTGGAGTCGGTGGTCTGCAACAAGCGGACCGTCGAATCGCTGATCAAGGCCGGCGCCTTCGACTCCCTCGGCCACACCCGCAAGGGCCTCAGCGCCCAGTTCGAGCCGATGATCGACAACGTCGTCGGCGTGAAACGCAAGGAGGCCGAAGGACAGTTCGACCTCTTCGGCGGCGACGCCACCGCCGACGAGCCGAGCTTCGGACTCGACGTCGTCTTCTCCGAGGAGGAGTGGGAGAAGTCCTTCCTGCTCACCCAGGAGCGGGAGATGCTCGGCCTGTACGTCTCCTCGCACCCGCTGCACGGCATCGAACACGTCCTCGCCGACAAGTCCGACTGCGCGGTCGCCGACCTCGCCGAACGGCCCGACGGGACGATCGTCACCATCGGCGGCATCATCTCGGGCCTCCAGCGGAAGATGACCAAGCAGGGCAACGCCTGGGCGATCGCCACCGTCGAGGACCTGGCCGGCTCGATCGACTGCATGTTCTTCCCCGCCAGCTACCAGCTGGTGTCCTCGCAACTCGTCGAGGACGCCGTGGTGTTCGTGCGCGGCAAGCTCGACAAGCGGGAGGACGTGCCGCGGCTGATGGGCATGGAGCTCTCCGTCCCCGACCTGTCGAACGCGCACGCCGAGGCGCCGATCACCATCAACATCCCCAGCGGGAAGGTCACGCCGCCGCTGATCGCCCGCCTCAGCGAGGTGCTGACCCACCACAAGGGCACGACCGAGGTGCGGGTGCGGCTGGAGAGCCGCAACAAGACGACCGTGCTGCGGCTGGACCGGCACCGGGTGAAGTCGGACCCGGCGCTGTTCGGGGACCTGAAGCAACTGCTCGGCCCCAGCTGCCTGACGGTCTGAGCCGGTCGGCCGGGCACCTGGCGGCCGGCCGGGCACCTGACGGCCGACGCCCGGGTGCGGGAGCGGCCCGCCGCTTCGCACGGCTCTCCGCTCCCGTACGGCTCCCCGCTCCCCTCCGGGCGCGGGGAGCCGTCGTTTTCCGACCGGGTTCAGGAGCCGCTGCCGAGGCCCGGGGGGACGGCGGTGTGGAGGGCCGAGACGAAGGCCGAGATGGCCGGGTGGGAGCCGGCGCCGGCGCGGAAGGCGGCGCGGGTACGGCGGTACACGGGCAGGCGGGTGAGGACGACGCCGGGCGGGGGCTGGGCGGTGCCGAGGTGGGGGACGAGGGCGACGCCCTGGCCGGCGGCGACCAGGGCCAGGACGGTGGTGAAGTCGTCGATCTGGTGCCGGATCCGGGGGGCGAAGCCCGCGGACTCGCAGGCGCGCAGGGCCATGGTGTGGCAGAGGGTGCCCGGCGGGGACATGATCCACGGTGCGCCGCGCTGTTCGGCGAGGGTGGCCGGGGTGCGGGCGGCCAGGTACATGGGCTCGGTGAAGACCGGGCGGGTCGCCGCGAGGCCCGGCTCGGGGTCGGCAGGGACGAGGTCGTACTCGTGCACCAGGGCCACGTCCAGTTCGCCCGCGCGCAGGGCCGCGCCGACCGCCGCCGGGTCGACCTCGGTGACCATCGGCTCCAGCCCCGGGTGCCAGGCGGCCAGTTCGGCGAGCACCGCCGGGATGATCGCGCGGGCCGCCGAGGGGTAGGTGCCGATCCGCAGTGGACCGGCCAACCCCCGCTTGGCGTGCGCGAGTTCGGCGCCCGCCTGCTCCAGCAGGGCGAGCACCGACTCGGCGTGCCGGACCAGTCCCAGCCCGGCCGGGGTGAGGGTGACCCGGCGGCCGGTGCGCTCCAGCAGCGGCACGCCCGCCTCTTTCTCCAGGACGGAGAGCTGCTGGGACACCGCCGAAGGACTGAAGGACAGCGCCTCGGCGACGGCCGCGATGGTGCCGAGGTGGGCGAGTTCGCGCAGCAGGCGCAGGCGTCGTACGTCGAGCATCGGCTCAGCTTACGAGAAGCGTCGGAAATGTGAACTGGACCTGCGGTGACGGGCGGCCGCAGGATCGTGGGCATGGAACTCAAGGGCATCTACGTCCCCCTCGTCACCCCCTTCGCCGCCGACGGTTCGGTGGCGACGGACGCGCTGGAGAAGCTCGCGTGCGAGGTGCTCGACGCCGGTGCGGCCGGACTGGCCGTGCTCGGTACCACCGGCGAGCCGGCCGCGCTGACTGCCGAGGAGCGGGACGCCGTGGTGGACGTCGCCGCGGCCGTCTGCGCCGCGCGCGGGGCCCAGCTGATCGTCGGCGCGCACGGCGGGGACACCAGGGCGACTGCCGGGTCGCTGGCCGCGCTCGGCGCGCGGGCGCCGCGGGCGGCGGCCGCGCTGGTCACCGTCCCGTCGTTCGTCCGGCCGGGCGAGGAGGGGACGGTCGCGCACTTCCGGGCACTGGCCGCGAGCAGCCCGCTGCCGCTGGTCGTCTACCACATCCCGTACCGCACCGGGCAGCAGCTGTCGGCCGCCGCGCTGCGCGAACTCGCGGCGATCGACGGCGTGGTGGGCGTGAAGTACGCGACCGGCGGGCTGGACCAGGCGGCCGCCGAGCTGCTCGCCGACGCCCCCGCGGGGTTCGCCTTCCTCACCGGGGAGGACGCCTTCCTCGCGCCGATGCTGGCGCTCGGCGCGGCCGGGGGCATCCTCGCCTCCGCGCACCTGGCCACCGGCCGGTTCGTGGAGCTGGCGGAGGCCTGGCGGGTCGGGGACGTCGACCGGGCGCGGGCGCTCGGGCACCGGCTGACCGAACTGGCGCTGGCCGCCTTCACGGCGCCGAACCCGGCGGTCACCAAGGGGGTGCTGCACGCCCTGGGGCGGATCCCGACCCCGGACGTGCGGCTGCCGCTGCTGCCGGCCGGGGCGGCCGAGGTGGAGGCCGCGCTGGCACTGGTGAATGGTCTGGACCATTAAGGGTCTGTCGGGGTTCGCCCGAGGGTGTGTCCGGGAGCCCTCTCACACCGTGGAATACCAGGTCGCCCAGCCCGCGTGACAAGGCATGATGGGCAGAGTGCGGCTGTGAACAGCACCATCCAGAGGAGTAGTCGGAATGAAGATCGGCATTGTCGGTGCCACCGGTCAGGTCGGCGGCGTGGTCCGCGAGATCCTGGCGGAGCGGGCTGGTCGTGAAGATGGACTGGGCCCGGTGGAGCAGCTCCGGCTGTTCGCCTCGGCCCGTTCGGCCGGGCGCACGCTGCCCTGGCAGGGCACCGAGATCACCGTCGAGGACGCGGCCACGGCCGACTACACGGGCCTGGACATCGTGATCTTCTCGGCCGGCGGCTCCACCTCCAAGGCCCTCGCCCCCAAGGCCGCCGCGGCCGGTGCCGTCGTCATCGACAACTCCTCCGCCTGGCGCCGCGACCCCGAGGTCCCGCTGGTCGTCTCCGAGGTCAACCCCGAGGCCATCGCGAACCGCCCCAAGGGCATCATCGCCAACCCGAACTGCACCACCATGGCCGCCATGCCCGTGCTGCGCCCGCTGCACGAGGAGGCCGGGCTGGCCGCGCTCGTCGTCTCCACCTACCAGGCCGTCTCCGGCAGCGGCGTCGCCGGCGTCGCCGAGCTGCAGGACCAGGCCGCCAAGGTCATCGACGGCGCCGCCGCACTCGCCCACGACGGCGCCGCGGTCGAGTTCCCCGAGCCCAAGGTCTACAAGCGCCCGATCGCCTTCAACGTGCTGCCGCTGGCCGGCTCGATCGTCGAGGACGGCTCCAACGAGACCGACGAGGAGCAGAAGCTCCGCCACGAGAGCCGCAAGATCCTCGGCATCCCCGAGCTGAAGGTCGCCGGCACCTGCGTGCGCGTGCCCGTCTTCTCCGGCCACTCGCTGCAGATCAACGCCCGCTTCGAGCGCCCGATCAGCCCCGAGCGCGCCGTCGAGCTGCTCGCCGGCGCCCCCGGCGTCGAGCTGTCCGACATCCCCACCCCGCTGCAGGCCGCGGGCCGGGACCCGAGCTACGTCGGTCGCGTCCGCGCGGACGAGACCGTGGAGAACGGCCTGTCGCTGTTCGTCTCCAACGACAACCTGCGCAAGGGCGCCGCGCTCAACGCCGTCCAGCTGGCCGAACTGGTCGCCGCGGAGCTCAGGGGCTGAACTCCGGGACCCACCGGCCGGCCCGCGGGCCGGCCCGCCGCCGCGTGACCTCGGGCGGGCTCCGTCGTTGAACGGGGCCCGCCTTCACGTTCTCCGGTTCCGCCGGGCGGCTGTTGCGGTACCGGGACATCCGGCAAGGTTCGGCAGGCGAACCCCGGGTAAAAGGTGACCCAACGATCGGGCGACGACGGGGGCCCCTCACCTCGGCGCGCCCGGACGGAGGGCCGAGCGCCCACCCCGAACGACCCACCCGACTGATTCCGAGGGCGAGCGAAAAGAGGTGCGCGATGGACCGCTGCGTCGTCCTGGTGGACGCCGGATACCTGCTGGGCGCCGCCGCCAGCCTGCTCGCGGGGGATCCCTCCCGGTCCAAGGTCACCGTGAACCACACGGCCCTCATCGGCGCGCTGCGCGAGCGCGCCGAAGCCGAGACCGGGCTGCCGCTGCTGCGCATCTACTGGTTCGACGCCGCCCCCGACCGGCGCCCGATGCCCGAGCACCGGCGGCTGCGGGTCCTGCCCCGGGTCACCGTCCGGCTCGGCGCCCTCACCCGGGCCGAGGGGCGCTGGGTGCAGAAGGGCGTCGACGCCGCGATGCACGCCGAGCTCTCCGAACTCGCCCGCAACCGGGCCTGCGCCGACGTCGTGCTGATCACCGGGGACGGCGACCTGCTGCCCGGCATGATGACCGCCAAGGAACACGGCGTCGCCGTCCACCTGTGGGCACTGCAGGCCGCCGACGGTGACTTCAACCAGTCGGAGGACCTGGTCGGCGAAGCCGACGAGCGGCGGGTGCTGGACCGGGAGTGGATCGAGGCGTCGTTCTCCCTGCGGGACAGCGCCAGCCTCTTCCCGGCGCCCGGCGCCCGGCAGGAGATCGCCAAGATCCTCGCCGCCCCGCCGGCCACCCTGCCCAGCGCGGTGCCGCCGGTGGTCCGCCCGGCCGCCGCGGCCGCCGCGGTGTCCGCCGCCCCCGCCGCCAACGGGCGGCCGCAATCCGCCGCGACCGCGCTCAAGGTCGTCCCGACCCCCAAGGACCTGGCCGGGCGGGCCCCGGCCGTCGCACCGATCACCCCGGTGGCGAACGGACACGGAGCGGTCGGCCACGGCGCGGCCGGGCACACGGCCAACGGACACGGCACCAGCGGACACGGCACCAACGGGCACGCGGCGAACGGGCACGGCGCCGCCGCCCAGGCCGGACCGGTCCTGCGGTGGTCCTCCGACCGCGGCTGGGTCGACCGGCCCGCCCCCGAACCCGCCGTCACCGCCGGCGACAACCTGCCCACGCTCGCCCAGCTCACCACCTCCGAACAGCGCTGGGCCGACCGTGAGGAGGACATCACCACCATCGGCGGGGACGCCCACGAGGTCGGGCAGGTCTTCGCCCGCCGCTGGAGCGACCGGGTCGGCGACTCCGAACGGCTCACCGTGCTGTGGCCCGACTACCCGCGCATCCCGCACCGCGTCGACGGCGAACTGCTCCGCTACGCCGCCCGCTTCGGACTGCTCGCGCACAAGGACGACCAGATCGACGAGCACGACCGCTACGCCATCCGGGCCGGATTCTGGAAGGAACTGGCCGCGAGGGTGCCGGGCGGTTCGATGGTCGTCGACGACTGAGGCCCGGCCGCCCGTACGCGCCCGGCGCACGCCCCACCGGCGTCCCGGGCGCGCGCCCGGCGGGCGTCCGACCGGCGGCCGGGGTGCCCGCGGTTTCCGGTGATCAGGCCCCCTTGTCCGGTTCGCCCGCATGAGCGCGTAGAGTCTTCGGTCGTGACTGAGACGGCCGGGCGAGCACCCGAGGAAACCCCGCCGTGCGTTGCCGTGCGCGACCTGGTCAGGACCTACCGCAACGGGCGCGGCGCGGCCGCCACCGAGGTACGGGCCAACGACGGCATCAGCCTCACCGTCCGGCAGGGCGAGGTCTTCGGGCTGCTCGGGCCCAACGGCGCCGGCAAGTCGACGCTGGTCCGCCAGCTCACCGGGCTGCTGCGCCCCGACTCCGGAACGATCGAACTCCTCGGCCACGACATCGTCCGCCACCCCGAACGCGCCGCCCGGCTGCTCGGCTACCTCGGGCAGGAATCCACCGCGCTGGACGAACTGACCGTCGCGCTCGCCGCCGAGACCACCGGACGCCTGCGCGGGCTCGGCCGGGCGCGGGCTCGCAGCACGGCGGCGGACGTCCTGGAGGAACTCGGGCTGACGGCCATCGCCGCGCGGCCGCTCGCCAAGCTGTCCGGCGGGCAGCGGCGGCTCGCCTGCTTCGCGGCCGCCCTGGTGGGGGACCGGCCGCTGCTCGTCCTCGACGAGCCGACCACCGGCATGGACCCCGTCGCCCGGCGGGCCGTGTGGAGCGCCGTCGACCGGCGGCGCGCCGAGCACGGGACGACCGTGCTGCTGGTCACCCACAACGTGATCGAGGCGGAGACCGTCCTCGACCGGGTCGCCGTGGTGGACGAGGGCCGGGTGATCGCCTGCGACACGCCCGGCGGGCTGAAGGCGCTCGTCGACGGCGACGTCCGGCTCGACCTGGTCTGGCGCGACGAGGCACCGCTCGGCGTCCCCGCCGTCGCCGCGCTGCGCGAACGGGCCGAACGCACCGGGCGCCGCTGGACCGTGCGGACCACCCCCGAGCAGGCCCGCGAACTGGTCGCCGCCGTCACCACCGGCCCGGCCTTCGCCGCGCTCGACGACTTCACCCTCGCCACCCCGAGCCTTGAGGACGCCTACCTCAAGCTGGGCGGCCGCCACGGAGGACTGGCCAAGTGACCCTGCTCTCGGCGCCGCCCCGGACCGACCGGACCACGACCGGACCCGCCCCGCTCGCCCCCGCCGCCCGGCTGCTGCCGGCCCTCGCCGCCGTGTACCGGGCGCAGCTCGCCCGGGCGCGGGTCGCGCGGATCCCGCTGCTGTTCGTCGCCACCTTCCAGTCCGTCGGCATCCTGGTGATGATGCGGGGCGTTGTGGAGGCCGGGCAGTCCTCGGCGGCGCGGTCGGTGGTCGCCGGGTCGAGCGTGCTGGTGGTGGCGTTCGTCGCGCTGAACCTGCTCGCCCAGTACTTCGGGAAGCTGCGGGCCACCGGCGGCCTCGACCACTACGCGACGCTGCCGGTGCCGGCGGCCTCGGTGGTGCTGGGGACGGCCGCCGCGTACGCGTCGTTCACGCTGCCCGGGACGGTCGCCACGGCGGCCGTCGGGGCCGTCATGTTCGGACTGCCGCTCGGACAGTTGTGGGTACTGCTCGCGGTCGTCCCGCTGGCCGGGGCCGCGCTGTCCGGGCTGGGGGCGGCCTGCGGGCTGCTGGCGCCCCGGCAGGAGCTCGCGACCATGCTCGGACAGCTCGGGATGTCCGCCGCCCTGCTGCTCGGCGTGCTGCCGGTCGACCACCTCCCGCAGCCGGTGCTGTGGCTGCGGGACCTGCTGCCCTCCACGTACGGCGTGGAGGCCTTCGCGCGGACCTTCACGCCGGACCCGGACTGGGCGATGGTCCTCGCGGACCTGGGGGTGTGCGCCGGAGTGGGCGTGGTGTCCCTGGGCGTGGCCACCTGGGCGTACCGGCGGGCGGTCGCGCGGTAGGGGGACACCCGGGCGGTGGGGCCGTTCCGGGGGCCGTCGTGAAACGATGGGGCCTGTGACCGTACCGAACACACCTCCGGATCCCGCCCGCACCGATGTCCGGGCGGTGCCGGAAGACGCCGTGCCCGGCACCGAGCCCGACCCGTACGCCGCTCCGCAGGAGGGGGCGCCCGTCGCGTCCGACGGGCCGGGGACCCCGCTGGTGCAGCGGCTGCTGCCGGAGGTGCGGATCGGGGCCGGGGTCGTCGTCACCTGCCTGGTGGTCGGGCTGGTGATGGCCGCGCTGTGGGCGTGGCTGGCGCCGAAGGTGCCGCTGGTGGTGGACGGGGACCGGATCCTCTACCTGGACCCCGAGGGCGAGCAGCGGGCCGGAGCGGACGCGCTGTTCGCGATCATCGGCCTGGGCGCCGGGGTCCTGACCGCGCTCGGGGCCTTCCTGGTGACCCGGCGGCGCGGCGGCGGCATCGCGGTCGCGCTGGGACTGGCCGTCGGCGGACTGCTCGGATCGCTGGGTGCCTGGCGGATCGGTCGGTGGCTCGGGCCGGGCAACGACCTGATCGCGCAGGCCCGCCGGGTCGGCAACGGCGGGCACTTCGACGCGGGCATCGACCTCGGGGCGATGGGCGCGCTGCTGGTGTGGCCGATGGCGGCGATGGTGGTGCTGCTCGCGCTGTCGGCGGCGTTCGGCAAGCGCGAGGAGGACCCGCCGCCGTACTGGGGCGCGCCGGCCGCTCCGCAGCAGCAGCCGTCGGCCCCGCCGGCGTCTCCGGTGGGGCCGGAGGGCCGGGCCTGAGGCCTGGCGGCAGGGCGGGGGGTCGGTGGTCCGGTACGGGCCCGGCCCGCCGCCCTGCGGCGTCTGCGGCGCTTCCGGTGGCGTGCGGCGGGTGCCGCGGCTTTCAGCGGGCGATGGGGGCGGTCACGGCCCCGGTGAGGGTGATCAGGTCGACCGGGGCGAGCTCCACCTCCAGGCCCCGCCGGCCCGCCGAGACGTAGACCGTGGGGTGGTCGAGCGCGCTCGCGTCGACGACGGTGCGCAGGGCGCGGCGCTGGCCCAGCGGCGAGATCCCGCCGAGGACGTAGCCGCTGCTGCGTTCGGCGGCGGCCGGGTCGGCCATGGCGGCGCGCTTGCCGCCGACGGCCGAGGCCAGGGCCTTCAGGTCGAGCAGGCCGGCGACCGGGACCACCCCGACGGTGAGGGTGCCGTCCACGTCGGCCACCAGGGTCTTGAAGACGCGCTCGGCGGCCACGCCGAGCACCTCGGCCGCCTCGCCGCCGTAGGAGGCGGCGGCCGGGTCGTGGTCGTAGGCGTGCACGGTGAACGGGACGGCGGCGGATTCCAGGGCGACGGTGGCCGGGGTGCCCTGGCCGCCCTTCTTCGTCTTCTTGGCCATGCTGGGGTCCCGGGCTCCTGGGTCAGTTGGGGCTGAACGACTGGCGGGTGAGGTCGACGGCGGGCAGTGAGGGCAGCCAGGTCAGCACGGCGGTCTCGCGGCGCAGCAGGTCGAGTTCGGTGCGCAGGCGCTGGGCGGTGTCCGGGCAGGCCAGCAGCTGCTGCTTGACCGGGGTCTCGAACACCGAGGCGGCGGCGACCAGGTAGGAGAGCACCTGGGGGTCGTCGGGGAGGTCCTGGCGGCCGACGGTGCTGGCCTCGCGGGCTCCGGCGAGCCGCTTCTGGTAGACCCGGAACGCCCGCTCGACCTCGGCGGCCAGCGCGCCCGAGCCCTCGCCGGGAAGCTCCTCGATCGGCTCGATCTCGCCGGTCAGGTACGGACCGGAGACGTCCACCGCGCCGAGCCGGAACCGGGTGGTGCCGGTGACCAGCAGCTCGTAGCGGCCGTCCGGCTGGTGCTCGGCGGAGGCGACGTCGGCGACGCAGCCGACCGGGAAGACCGCCTCCAGCGGGTCCCCGGTGACGGTGCCGAGGCCGTCGAGCGGCCCGGCCGGGCCCTCCTCGGCCCGGACCGGGGCGACCTCGCGGCCGTCCTTGATCGCGAGCACGCCGAAGCGCCGGGGGGTGTCCTCGGGCTGTTCGAGCAGGTCGGCGACGAGACGGCGGTAGCGCTCCTCGAAGACGTTCAGGGGCAGCACCAGGCCCGGGTAGAGCACGGTGTTCAGCGGGAAGAGCGGAAGCCGTTCTGTCACGGCGGACAGCGTAGTTCCCCGGGCGGGTGCCTTGTCGCGCGGTTCGGGCGCTCAGCCGCGCTGGAGCATCCGCGTGGTGCCGGCGACGACGGTCGAGGCGAGCAGCCAGCCGATGACCACCAGCGCGGCGGAGATCCACTGGGCGAGGCCGCCCGGGTTCCAGCCGCCCTGGTTGAGGTCCACGATCGGCAGCAGTTGGTTGAGGGTGTACAGCACCGGGTTCCAGTGCGGGCGCTCGTCCGCCTTGAGCGGCTCCAGCGGGTGGGTGGCGAACCAGACGCTGCCGAGGACCCAGGCGAGCAGCAGCCACAGACCTGCCCGGCCCGGGCGGTAGCCGTAGCCGACGGAGGCGTCCTGGACCGCGCCCCAGACCCGGGAGGGCAGCGGCAGGGTCCGCCGGCGCCGGCGCTGCTTGGCGTACAGCACCTCGCGGGCGTCGTCGTCGGCGCCGTCGCGGCGCAGGGCGGCGGCCAGCTGCTCGTAGGACTCCGGCTGGAAGTCGACCGAGGAGCCCTCCAGCCACGCGATCCGCTCCTGCAGGGGGAAGGCCGTCTTCGGGCGCAGGTTCTCGTAGACGAAGCCGGTGAGGCCCAGGTGCTTGCCGAGCGGCCAGGCCTCCGGGGTGTCGACCAGGTTGCCGACCCGGGCGCGGGAGAGCGAGACCGTGCCGGTCGGGCGGAACTTGCAGGTGAAGCGCAGTTCGGGGGTGTGGATGCGGCGCAGCGAGAGCTCCTCGTCGTCCTCCAGGTGGAACTCGCCGGAGATCAGGCACGCGCCGTCGAAGCGGCTGTCGGACAGCCGGACCCGGCCGAAGGCGCGGAACGGGGTCACCGGGCCCTCCGCCGGCGGGTTCTCGCCGTAGCCGGAGCCGTAGTAGCCGCGGGAACCGGCCCAGCCGCGGTCGGCGGAGCCGGTCAGGTAGAGGGTGTGGCCGACGGTGACCCGGACGGCGTTGAGGCACGTGCTGTTGTGCGCCCGGTCGGCCCGCAGCTGGGCGCCGCGCAGGGAGAGCCGGCCGCCTATCCGGGCCGTGCGTATGCTCAACTCGCCCTGGCTCTCCAGGCGTTCGGCTTCGAAGTCCTGGTTGACGATGATCCCGTCGGCGGAGACGGCCCGGCCGAAGCGGTCGCCGCCGACGACGGTCTGGTTCAGCAGCAGGTCGCTGCCGATCCGGGCGTCGGTCAGCCGCAGGCCGTCGGGGAGGCGGCAGCGGGCCAGGTGGAGGTCGCCGGTGGTGGACAGTCGGGAGGCCTCCAGGCGGGGGATCAGGCAGCTCACGAAGCGCAGCGTGGACGCCGCCGCCTCCGAGATCAGGACCTTGTGCTCGAAACGGCAGCCCTGCAGCTCGACGTAGTCGTCGATGGCGCCGCCGGCCAGGTCCAGCCAGCCGGTGACCAGCACGCCGCTGAAGCGCAGCGAGGCGACGCGCCCGGGGGCCGGCGTCGGACCGGCCAGCAGCAGGTGCGCGAGCACCTCGGCGCGGACGGTGCGCCGGGGGTCCCAGACCGCGTCGCCGAAGGGGTCGTCGGTGTCGGATTCGCCACTGCGCAGGTCCAGGATCTCGCCCTGGCGGTAGGCCTCCCAGAGCTGCTGCTCGGTATCGGTCCAGCCTTCCGGAGCGCGCTCCGCCATGGTTTCCCCCGTCCCCCGGTCGTCTCGCCTTTCGTATCACGGACTGAAATGCGGGACCAGCCGTTCCGGCCACTCCTTACACTGGGTGGCGTGATCTCTCGAATCGACCTCCGCGGCTCGCTGGACGACCCGCGTGACCTGCTGCCCCGTGCCGAGTTCGACGTCGCGGCCGCCCTGGAGAAGGTGCGCCCGATCGCCGAGGACGTGCACCATCGCGGGGTCGCGGCGCTGATCGAGATCACCGAACGCTTCGACGGCGTCCGCCTGGAGTCCACCCGGGTGCCGGCCGAGCAGCTGACCGAGGCCCTCGCGGCGCTCGACCCGAAGGTGCGCGCCGCGCTGGAGGAGTCGATCCGCCGCGCCCGCGCCGTGCACGCCGACCAGCGCCGCACCGGGCACACCACCCGGGTGGTACCGGGCGGCACGGTCACCCAGCGCTGGGTGCCGGTCGAGCGGGTCGGCCTGTACGTGCCGGGCGGGCTGGCGGTCTACCCGTCCTCCGTGGTGATGAACGTGGTGCCGGCCCAGGAGGCGGGCGTTGCGCGCATCGCCGTCACCTCCCCGCCGCAGAAGGAGTTCGGGGGCCGCGTCCACCCGACCATCCTGGCGGCCTGCGCGCTGCTCGGCGTCGACGAGGTCTACTCCGTCGGCGGGGCCCAGGCCGTCGCGATGTTCGCCCTCGGCACCGAGGAGTGCGAGCCGGTGAACATGGTGACCGGCCCGGGCAACATCTACGTGGCCGCCGCCAAGCGCTACTTCGCCGGCCGGATCGGCATCGACTCCGAGGCCGGACCGACCGAGATCGCCGTCCTCGCCGACGACAGCGCGGTGCCCTCCGACGTCGCCGCCGACCTGATCAGCCAGGCCGAGCACGGCCCGACGTCGGGCTCGGTGCTGGTCACCGACTCCCCGGCGCTGGCCGACGCGGTCGAGGCCGAACTGGCCGTGCAGGTCGCGAGGACCAAGCACACCGAGCGGGTCGCCGAGGCACTGGGCGGCAAGCAGTCCGGCATCATCCTGGTCGACGACCTGACCCAGGGCCTCGCCGTCGTCAACGCCTACGCGGCCGAACACCTGGAGATCCAGACCCGCGACCCGCACGCGGTCGCCGACCGGGTCGTCAACGCGGGCGCGATCTTCATCGGCCGCTGGACCCCGGTCTCGCTGGGCGACTACGCGGCCGGCTCCAACCACGTGCTGCCCACCGGCGGCTGCGCCTGCCACTCCTCCGGACTGTCCGTGCAGACCTTCCTGCGCGGCGTCCAGGTCGTCGAGTACGACCGCGACGCGCTCGCCGACGTCGCCGCGCACGTGGTCAACCTGGCCGACGCCGAAGACCTCCCCGGGCACGGGGACGCGATCAAGGCACGCTTCGACTGGACGGTGCCCGGCTCGTGACCCAGCAGACCCGCATCGACGACCTCCCCATCCGGGACGAGCTGCGCGGCCAGTCCCCCTACGGCGCACCGCAGCTCGACGTACCCGTCCAGCTCAACACCAACGAGAACCCGTACCCGCTGCCCGAGGAGCTGGTGGCCCGGATCGCCGAGCGCGTCGCCGAAGCCGCCCGCACCCTGAACCGCTACCCGGACCGGGACGCGGTCGAGCTGCGCGAGGGCCTCGCCGCCTACCTGACCCGCACCACCGGCTTCCCCGTCGTCCGCGAGCAGGTGTGGGCCGCCAACGGCTCCAACGAGGTGCTCCAGCAGCTGCTGCAGACCTTCGGCGGCCCCGGCCGCAGCGCGCTCGGCTTCGAGCCCTCCTACTCGATGCACGCGCTGATCTCCCGGGGCACCGGCACCGCCTGGATCTCCGGCCCGCGCAACGACGACTTCACCATCGACGTCGAGGCCGCCCTCGCCGCGATCGCCGAACACCGGCCGAACGTCGTCTTCATCTGCTCGCCCAACAACCCGACCGGCACCGCCGTCGGCGCCGACACCGTGCTGCGGCTCTACGAGGCCGCGCAGGCCGCCCGGCCCAGCCTGGTCGTCGTCGACGAGGCGTACGTCGAGTTCTCGCACCGCGCCTCGCTGCTGCCGCTGATCGAGGGCCGCCCCAACCTCGTTGTCAGCCGCACCATGTCCAAGGCCTTCGGCGCGGCCGGGCTGCGCCTGGGCTACCTGGCCGGCGACCGTGCGGTGGTCGACGCCGTCCAGCTGGTCCGCCTGCCCTACCACCTGTCCGCCGTCACCCAGGCCACCGCGCTGGCCTGCCTGGAGCACACCGACACCCTCCTCGGCTACGTCGGCCGGCTCAAGGAGGAGCGCGACCGGCTGGTCGACGCACTGCGCGCCATGGGCCTGGAGGTGACCGACTCGGACGCCAACTTCGTCCAGTTCGGCCGCTTCACCGACACCCACGCCGTCTGGCGGGCCATCCTCGACCAGGGCGTCCTGGTCCGCGACAACGGCGTGCCCGGATGGCTGCGCGTCACCGCCGGCACCCCCGCCGAGAACGACGCCTTCCTGGACGCCGTCCGCAGAGTCAGCAAGGAGCTGTAACCCCCATGTCCCGCATCGGACGCGTCGAACGCACCACCAAGGAGACCTCCGTCCTGGTCGAGATAGACCTCGACGGCACCGGCAGGACCGACATCTCCACCGGCGTCGGGTTCTACGACCACATGCTCGACCAGCTCGGCCGGCACGGACTGTTCGACCTCACCGTCAAGACCGACGGCGACCTGCACATCGACACCCACCACACCATCGAGGACACCGCCCTCGCGCTCGGCGCCGCCTTCAAACAGGCGCTCGGCGACAAGGTCGGCATCTACCGCTTCGGCAACTGCACGGTGCCGCTGGACGAGTCGCTCGCCCAGGTCACCGTCGACCTCTCCGGCCGGCCCTACCTGGTGCACACCGAGCCCGAGGGCATGGCGCCGATGATCGGCAGCTACGACACCACGATGACCCGGCACATCCTGGAGTCCTTCGTGGCCCAGGCACAGGTCGCGCTGCACGTCCACGTGCCGTACGGGCGCAACGCCCACCACATCGTGGAGTGCCAGTTCAAGGCGCTGGCCCGCGCGCTGCGCTACGCCGCCGAGCGCGACCCGCGCGCGGCCGGCATCCTCCCCTCGACCAAGGGTGCGCTGTGAACAACACCGCGATGATCCTCATCTTCGTCGGCCTCTTCCTGGCCGGCGGGGTGATCTCCTTCTGGAAGCAGAAGCAGTCGAAGGGCGTCATCCTGGTGCTCGCCTTCGGCGCCGTGATGTGCCTGACCTCCGGCCTCCTGCGCCTGTAGACCCGCCCCGCCGTGAAGAGACTGGACACCTGAACATGGGCAAGAACGTCGTCGTCCTCGACTACGGCTCCGGCAACCTCCGCTCCGCGCAGCGCGCCCTGGAACGGACCGGGGCGAACGTCACGGTCAGCTCCGACTACGACACCGCGATGGCCGCGGACGGCCTGCTCGTCCCCGGCGTGGGCGCCTTCGAGGCCTGCATGCGCGGGCTGAAGTCGGTCCGCGGGGACTGGATCATCGACCGCCGTCTCGCCGGCGGCCGCCCGGTCATGGGCATCTGCGTCGGCATGCAGATCCTCTTCGAGAAGGGGGTCGAGCACGGCGTGGAGACGGCCGGCTGCGACGAGTGGCCGGGCACCGTCGAGCCGCTGGACGCCCCGGTCGTCCCGCACATGGGCTGGAACACCGTGGACGTGCCCGAGGGCAGCCGGATGTTCGCCGACCTCGACCCCGAGACCCGCTTCTACTTCGTGCACTCCTACGGGGTGCGGCGCTGGGAGCTGGAGACCCACAGCGCGCGGATCAACCCGCCGCTGGTCACCTGGGCCACGCACGGGCAGCCGTTCGTCGCGGCCGTCGAGAACGGCCCGCTCTGGGCCACCCAGTTCCACCCCGAGAAGTCCGGCGACGCCGGCGCCGCCCTGCTGACCAACTGGGTCAACACCCTCTGACGAGCTGAAAGTTGTATTGATGAGCCGCCTCGAACTGCTTCCCGCCGTCGACGTCCGCGACGGCCGGGCCGTCCGCCTGGTCAAGGGCGCCTCCGGCACCGAGACCTCCTTCGGCGAGCCGCTGGCCGCCGCCCTCGCCTGGCAGAACGCCGGCGCCGAGTGGCTCCACCTGGTCGACCTCGACGCCGCCTTCGGGACGGGCAGCAACTACGAGCTGCTGCGCGACGTCACCGGCCGGCTGGACATCAAGGTCGAGCTGTCCGGCGGCATCCGCGACGACGAGTCGCTCGCCCGCGCCCTCGCCACCGGCTGCACCCGCGTCAACCTCGGCACCGCCGCCCTGGAAGCCCCCGAGTGGGTCGCCAAGGCCATCTCCGAGCACGGCGACAAGATCGCCGTCGGCCTCGACGTCGTCGGCACCACCCTGCGCGGCCGCGGCTGGACCCGCGACGGCGGTCAGCTCTTCGAGGTGCTGGAGCGCCTCGACCGGGAGGGCTGCGCCCGCTACGTCGTCACCGACGTCAACCGCGACGGCACCCTGACCGGCCCCAACCTGCAGCTGCTGCGCGACGTCTGCGCCGCCACCGACCGCCCCGTGGTCGCCTCCGGCGGCGTCTCCTCGCTGGACGACCTGCGGGCCATCGCCACCCTCGTCGGTGAGGGTGTCGAGGGCGCCATCGTGGGCAAGGCACTCTACGAGCAGAAGTTCACCCTCGAAGAGGCCCTGGAGGCGGTTTCAGGATGACGGAAGGTCGGATCGTACGCGGCGAGGCGGCACGCGACGAGGCGGTGCTCGGTGAGACCGTGCACGGCGGGGTCGTGCGTGGCCGGGTCGTGCGTGGCCGGGTCGGTGGATTCTCCCCCTGGGAGGACGAGTTCGGGTACTCCCGGGCCGTCGCCGCAGGCGACCACGTGCACGTCGCCGGCACCACCGCCTGGGTGGACGGCCGGATCGAGCACGAGGGCGACCCGTACCGGCAGACCCTCGCCGCGTTCGGCGTCGGCCTCACGGCCCTGGCCGCGTACGGTCTGACCGCGGACGACGTGGTCCGCACCCGGATGTACATCACCCACGTCCGCGACGCCGAGGAGGTGGGCCGCGCTCACCACGAACTCTTCGACGCCGCACGCCCGGTGGCCACCATGGTGGTGGTCGAGGGACTGATCGACTCCCGGATGATGGTCGAGATCGAGCTCGACGCGTACCGCTCCGGGCTGGCAAAGACCCTGGAAGGCCAACAGCCGTGACCCTCGCCGTACGTGTCATCCCCTGCCTCGACGTGGACGCCGGGCGGGTGGTGAAGGGCGTCAACTTCCAGAACCTGCGCGACGCCGGCGACCCGGTCGAGATGGCCAAGCTCTACGACGCCGAAGGCGCCGACGAACTGACCTTCCTCGACATCACCGCCTCGTCGGGCGACCGGGAGACCACCTACGACGTGGTCCGCCGCACCGCCGAGCAGGTCTTCATCCCGCTCACCGTCGGCGGCGGCATCCGCGCCGTCGACGACGTCGACAAGCTGCTGCGGGCCGGCGCCGACAAGGTGGGCGTCAACACCGCCGCCATCGCCCGGCCGGAACTCGTCCGGGAGATCGCCCGGCGGTTCGGCCGGCAGGTCCTGGTGCTCTCCGTCGACGCCCGGCGCTGCCCGCCCGGCGTGGAGACCGCATCCGGCTACGAGGTCACCACGCACGGCGGACGCCAGGGCACCGGCCTCGACGCCGTCGAATGGGCCGGCCGCGCGGCCGAACTGGGCGCCGGCGAGATCCTGCTCAACTCCATGGACGCCGACGGCACCAAGGACGGCTACGACCTGGAGATGATCCGGGCCGTGCGCAAGACCGTCTCCGTCCCGGTGATCGCCTCCGGCGGGGCCGGCAAGCTCGCCGACTTCGCCCCCGCCGTCGACGCCGGCGCGGACGCCGTGCTCGCCGCCAGCGTCTTCCACTTCGGGGACCTGCGGATCGGCGACGTCAAGGGCGCCCTGCGGGAAGCCGGCCACCCGGTGCGGTGACCGCCCCGCTACGGACGTGCGAGGGCCCGCGGGGGGCCCGCCCCCCCGCCCCCGGGCGGGGGCGCCGCGCGGCTCCGCGGGGCCGCGCGGCGCGGTGGGGGGCGGGCGCGGGGGCCCC
>NZ_JBHWBZ010000006.1:122423-171458 GCF_042735475.1 Kitasatospora sp. NPDC059577
GTTGTCTTTTTTTTAACCCCCCCCCCCGGGCGGTAGCCCGCCCCCCGGGGGGGGGCCCCCCCCCCCACCGGAGGTGGGGGGCCCGGGGGCCCCCGCACCGGCGGGCCCTCGTCGTGCGTGCCCGTGCGTCTCGTGCGTCTCGTGCGTCTCGTGCGTCTCGTGCGTCTCGTGCCCGTGCGCGCTCGTGCGTGCCCGTGCGTCTCGTGCTCGTACGCCGCGCGCTCAGGACTGCCGCGGCTCGCCCTTGATCAGCGCGAACGGCGCGCCGTTCGGATCCGCCAGCCAGGCCAGCCGGCCGACGTTCTCCACGTCCGCGGCGGGCATCAGCACCGAGCCGCCGGCCGCCGTCGCCCGGGCGATCACCGCGTCCACGTCGGAGGCCGCGAAGTACGGCGTCCACGCGGACGGCTGCTCCGGGGACATCGTCGGGGCGATGCCGCCGAAACTGGCGTCCTGCTGGTCGCCCTCGGCGGTGGAGACCACCCGGTAGGTCATGCCCGGCGACGGCTCGAAGTTCTCCACCCGCCAGCCGAACAGCTTCTCGTAGAAGGCGAACGCGACGTCCGGGCCCGAGGTGTGCAGCTCGGACCAGACCAGCGTGCCGTCCTCGGAGACGACGTCCAACCCCTTGGTGTCGCCCGCCTGCCACACCGCGAACTCGGCACCCAGCGGATCGGTGAGGGCGGCGAACCGGCCCGCCTGCATGACGTCCGTCGGCGGCACCCGGACCGTCGCCCCGGCCTGCTCGGCGGCCTTCACGGTCGCGTCCACGTCGTCGGTGCGGAAGTACGTCGTCCAGGCCGACCGCGCCCCCTGGTCGAGGTTGCCGATCGCGCCCACGGTCCTGCCGTTCAGCTGGAGGAAGCCGTAGCCGCCGGTCTCGGGGACCTCGTGGAAGACCCAGCCGAAGACGTCGGCGTAGAACCTCGCCGTGGCCGAGATGTCCGGGCTGCCGAGGTCGATCCAGCAGGGGGAGCCGGCGGGGAAGTCGGTGGTGAGCATGGAGTGGTGCCCCTTCGACGGAGAGTGACCGGGGCGGTTCCGTCGGGCGCGCGCACGCCCCCACCCCGGCCACCTGCGAGTCTGCACCCGGGCACCGACATCCGCAGCCGGGAGGCGGCCGCCCCGGGGGTCCGGGCGGGTCGGGGCGATGCGTCAGACGTGGGGACGAACCGAGGCACGGGGGCCGGTTCGGAAGCGTCACCGACGATCCCGGAAGAGGGCCCGTCGCTGCGGCCCGTCGCTGCGGCCCGGGGCGGCGTCGCCGCTTCGGTGGGGGCGAAGCGGCGACGGGCGACCGGCGGTGGCCGGTGGGGGCGGATCTTCGGGGACGGGGACGACGTCCGGTTCGCTCAGGGCAGCGGGAGGACGTGGCGGAGGGCTTCGACGGCGTCGGGGTCGCCGTCGACGGTCAGGGTGGTGCGGGCGCCGCGGCCGTAGGTGAAGAGGACCAGTTCGCCGGGCTCGCCGGTGAGGTGGACGGTGGGGGTGCCGGCCGGGCCGACGGTGAGGGAGCGGCCGTCGGGGTGGGTGAGGACCAGGCGGACGGGGGAGCGGCGGCCGGCCTCGAAGCGGGCGATCATGGGGAGTCGGCGCCACAGGGCCTCGGCGCGGCCGGGCGGCAGGGGCTGGGGCGTCGGGTCCCCGGTGGCGCGCAGGACGTCCTCGGCGTGCACGAAGTACTCGACGGTGTTGGCCGCCTCGTCCGCGCCGGGCAGGGCGAAGGGCGAGTACACCGGCGGGCCGGAGCGGAACAGCCGCAGCAGTTCCTCGTAGGGTCGCGCGGCGTAGTCGTCCTGGACCCGCCGGGTCCGGGCGGCCAGGGCGGCGATCCGGATGCCGGCCGCCGCGTCGGGCCGGTGTTCCCGGATCACCAGGTGGGCGGCGAGGTCCCGGGTGGTCCAGCCGGCGCAGAGGGTGGGGGCGTCAGGACCGGCGGCGGCCAGGAGTTCGGTGAGGCGGTGGCGTTCGGCGAGGGCGTGGTTCGACATGGCGTCAGCCTAGAGCGGCGCGTTACGGGCGGAGGTGGCCGGTGAGCTTGGGGCCGTTCTGCTTGTTGCTGCCGGTCAGGGTGCAGGTGTAGTCCCGCCAGCCCTGCTGGTAGTTGACCAGGGCCGGGCCGAACTGCCGTCCGTAGTAGGTCTTCCCGTCGCCCTGCCTGGCCTTGGCGGCGGCCTCGGCCTCCTTGCAGCCGTCCCGCATGGCGAGGGCGATCGGGACCTCGCCGGTCAGGTTGTCGGCGAGTTTGAGGTCGGCGATCACCTCGCCGTCGTGGTCGCCGGTGCAGGGGCGCTCCTCGGCCCTGGTGATGACCGGGCTCAGCTGCGGGTGGTCGAAGCAGGTGCCGACCGGGAAGAAGGCGTAGGGCGGTTGCGGCTTGGTCGGGGTGGGCGTCGGGGTCGGGGTGGGCGTCGGGGTGGCCGTGGGGGTGGGCGGGGGCGGGGCGGCGGCACGTCTGGTGTCGTCCGGCCAGAGCGCGGCGGTGGCGACCACCGCGAGCAGGACGACCAGTACGGCGATGACGGTGAGGACCAGGCCGCGGGACGGGTGGGAGGCGGCGGCTGCGGGCGGCTGCTCGGGGGTCATGGCCACGAGGATGGCCCACGAAGGGGCCGCCCGGCAGGCGGTTGGCCGAACTCA
This sequence comes from Kitasatospora sp. NPDC059577, assembly GCF_042735475.1. Taxonomy (NCBI): domain Bacteria; kingdom Bacillati; phylum Actinomycetota; class Actinomycetes; order Kitasatosporales; family Streptomycetaceae; genus Kitasatospora; species Kitasatospora sp. NPDC059577. Next base: position 125,064 of record NZ_JBHWBZ010000006.1, read on the forward strand.
CCCCGGACGGACGGCCCCGGCGACCGCGGGTCGGACGGACCGGCCGCCCCGGCCGGGCGGACTGACACAATGGGCCGCATGTCCACCACACCCGCCACTCCCGGCACCACCGCCCTGGCTCCCGAGATCGCCGCCCGCCTCAAGCGCACCGAGGACGGCCTGCTCCCGGCCATCGCGCAGCAGTACGACACCGGCGAGGTGCTGATGCTCGGCTGGATGGACGACGAGGCGCTGCACCGCACCCTGACCACGGGCCGCTGCACCTACTGGAGCCGCAGCCGCAGCGAGTACTGGGTGAAGGGCGACACCTCCGGTCACGTCCAGGCGGTCAGGTCGGTGGCCCTGGACTGCGACGGCGACACCCTGCTGGTGAAGGTCGACCAGACCGGAGCGGCCTGCCACACCGGCGACCGCACCTGCTTCGACGCCGACGTGCTCCCGCTCTCCTGATCCACCTCCCACCACCCACGCCAGAACTCCAGAAGGTGCCGCCCCGCATGGACCTCGAAGCCTTCCGCAAGCTCGCCGTCGACACCCGGGTCATCCCGGTCACCCGCAGGCTCCTCGCGGACGGCCTCACCCCGATCGGCCTGTACCGCAGCCTCGCCGAGGAGCGGCCCGGTACCTTCCTGCTGGAGTCCGCCGAGCAGGGCCGCAGCTGGTCGCGCTACTCCTTCGTCGGCGTGCGCAGCGCCGCCGTGCTCACCGCGGACCAGGAGGGCAACGCCCGCTGGCTCGGTACCCCGCCGGTCGGCATCCCCACCACCGGCGACCCGCTGCAGGTGCTGCGGGCCGCCCTGGAGGCGCTGCACACCCCGCGGCACCCCGACGACGGCCTGCCGCCGCTCACCGGCGGCCTGGTCGGCTACCTCGGCTACGACGTCGTCCGCCGCCTGGAGAAGTTGCCCGACCTCAACCCGGACGACCTCAAGCTGCCCGAGCTGACGATGCTGCTGGCGACCGACCTCGCGGTGCTCGACCACGCCGACGGCACGGTGCTGCTGATCGCCAACGCCGTCAACCACAACGACCTGGCCAGCGGCGTCGACGAGGCCTACGCGGACGCGGTGGGCCGCCTGGACGCGATGGAGGCCGACCTGGTCAAGCCGGTCGACCCGGGCCTGGCCACCTTCACCCCGGCCGGCCCCGGCGAGGTGAACTCGCCGTTCGGGGGCGCGCCCTACCGCGCGGCGGTGGACGACATCAAGGAGCGGATCCGGGCCGGCGAGGCGTTCCAGGTGGTGCCCTCGCAGCGCTTCGAGGCGCCCTGCCCGGCCACCGCGCTGGACGTCTACCGGGTGCTGCGCACCACCAACCCCAGCCCGTACATGTACCTGTTCCGCTTCCCCGGGCCGGACGGCACCGCCGAGGGCGGCTTCGACGTGGTCGGTTCCAGCCCGGAGGCGCTGGTCAAGGTCACCGACGGCGAGGCGATGCTGCACCCGATCGCCGGCACCCGGCACCGCGGCGCCACCCCGCACGAGGACGCGGCGCTGGCCGCCGAACTGCTCGCCGACCCCAAGGAGCGGGCCGAGCACCTGATGCTGGTGGACCTCGGCCGCAACGACCTCGGGCGGGTCTGCGAGCCGGGCAGCGTCGAGGTGGTCGACTTCATGCAGATCGAGCGCTACAGCCACGTGATGCACATCGTCTCCACCGTCACCGGCAGGGTCGCGCCCGGGCGGACCGCCTTCGACGTGCTCACCGCCTGCTTCCCGGCCGGCACCCTCTCCGGTGCCCCCAAGCCGCGGGCGATGCGGATCATCGAGGAGCTGGAGCCCACCCGCCGCGGCCTGTACGGCGGCTGCGTCGGCTACCTGGACTTCGCCGGGGACTCCGACACCGCGATCGCGATCCGGACGGCGGTGCTGCGCGAGGGCACGGCGTACGTGCAGGCGGGCGCGGGCGTCGTCGCCGATTCCGACCCGCACGGCGAGGACACCGAGTGCCGCAACAAGGCGGCCGCCGTGCTGCGGGCCGTCGCCACCGCCAATACGCTGCGGAGGCCGGAACTGTCCTGAGGCGTGAGGGAGGCGGCCGGGATGCCCGAGGTGCCGTACGACGAGCTGCGCTGGGAGGTCGTGCTGAGCGCCGCGGGGCAGCTCGGTGAGCAGCCGGCGGGCCACGGCCGGGTGCTGTCCGGGGTGGCGGTCGAGTTCCCGGCGGCACCCGGCGGCTCCGCCACGGACGTGACCGTGTTCGCCCCCGACGTGACCGTGCTCGCCCGGGACGCGGTGCGGGGCGGGCGGGGCCGGTTCGGCGCGGCCGGGGTGGAGGCGGTGCTGGAGGTGGCCCGGCCCGGCCTGGCGGAGGCCGGACGGGCGTACGCGCGCAGCGGCGTGCCGTTCTACCTGGTGGTCGACCCGGCGGCGGCGGTCTGCACCGTGCACACCGCGCCGGCCCCCGAGGGGGTGTACCGGGAGGCCGAGCGGGTGCCGTTCGGCAACGACCTGTTCCTGCCGCTGGGCGGGCGGACGGTGGTGCTGCGGACGGACCCGTTCCCCACCCCGGGTACGGACCCGGGTGTCGGCCGGGGGATAGTGGACGGGTGAGCGCTGACCAGACCCCCGCCCCCGCCGCCCCCAGCCGCCGCACGCTCGGCGTGATGCTGCTGCTGACCGTGCTGAGCGCGGTGCTGGTGCTGACCGCGGCCGGGCGGACCTGGGCCGAGGGCCGGGCCGGCACCCTGGACGTCTCCGTCACCGGCGGCGCGATCTCCGAACTGCCCGGTGGGCTGGCCCTGGTGGGCCTCGCCGCGGCCGTCGCGGTGTTCGCGGTGCGCGGCGCCGGGCGGATCGCGGTCGGCGCGCTGACCCTGCTCGCCGGGATCGGCGCGGCCGCCGCCTCGGTCGCCGGGGCGGGGGACACCGCCGCGCTGGACGGGGAGGCCGCCCGCAAGCTCGCCCTCAGCGGTTCGGCGGCCACCGAGGTGTCGCACACCGCCTGGCCCTGGGTCGCGCTGGTCGGCGGCGTACTGCTCGCCCTCGCCGGACTGCTCACCCTGCGCTACGGCCGCGGCTGGCCCGCCATGGGCAGCCGCTACGAGGCCCCGACCCGCAAGGCCCCGGCCCGGGCGGACACCCCGGGCGACCTGTGGAAGGCCCTGGACCGCGGCGAGGACCCCACGGCCGGCTAGGCCCTGCCCGGCCCCTGCGCGGTCCCGTACGGCCCCTGCGGCCCCCGTTCGCACCCGCGGCGCACATGTGACGCGATAGACCCGCCACCCGCTTTGGGTCGCCGGTGTGTGGCCCGGCACAATGGAACCCGTCAACCCGCCGGCGGCCCCGCAGGCCCGGCCGGGCCCCGAGAGCCAAGGAGCACCACTCAGATGGCAGCAGCAGCACACGGCCACACCCCCGCCGCCTGGACCGGCGTCGTCATCTCCTTCGTCGGCTTCGCCATCGCGGGCGTCGCGATGATCCTGCCGTCGGTGCTGCTCGTCTGCGCGGGCCTGGCGGTCGTCGTGGTCGGCGGCGTGGTCGGCAAGGCCATGTCGATGGCCGGCATGGGCCAGCAGCCGAGCGCCAACGTCTACAAGTCGGCCGAGGAGCAGACCGCGGCCCGCGAGGCCCGCGTCGCCGTCGCCGCCTGACGACCGGCCCTCCGCAGGACACGCCTCCCCTCCGGGAGCGCCGTCGTCCGGCACGCCTTTCGCACAACCGAACGGCGGGCGCGTCGCGCCCGCCGTTTCGTCGTTCCCGGGTCCCGGCGCGGGCAGAATCGGGGCGTGAACGCCGCCCCCACCGCCTCCGTCCCGCCGCCCGTGCTGCGCCGGCTGGGCCCGCCGCTGGCCGCGCTCGCGGCGGTGGCCGTCCCCGCCGCGTACGTCGCCGTGGTGGACCCCGACAGCCCCGGGCACTACCCGGACTGTCCGTTCCTGACCGCCACCGGCTGGTGGTGCCCCGGCTGCGGGGGGCTGCGCTGCGTCCACGCGCTCAGCCACGGGGACCTCACCTCGGCCCTGCACGACAACGCCGCCGCCGTCCTGCTGTTCGGTGTGCTGGGGGTGTTCTGGCTGCGCTGGGCCTGGGCCGCGCTGACCGGCGGGCCGGCGCCCCGGGTCACCGTCGGGGGCCGCCGCTGGGTGCTGATCGCGCTGCTCGTGCTGGTCTTCACGGTGGTGCGGAACTCGCCGGTCGGAGCCGGTCTGGCGCCGCCGCTGGTCTGACCGCCGGGCCCGCCCCGGGGCGGGTGGAGGAGCGGTGAAGCCGCAGTTGAGGGCCGCCGGAGCGGGCGTCCGGTCCGCGAGACGCGTGCCGGGCGGATGCGCCCCGCGCTCCCGGGTGCCGATACCATCGAAGTGCCGGCGGGCCACTGCCCGCCCGGCTCTCGCTGGCCAACTGGCAGAAAAGATGGGGGCTCCTGAGTGAGTGTGCTCGACTCGATCATCGAAGGGGTCCGCGAGGACCTCGCCAAGCGGCAGGCCGTCGTCTCCCTGGACGCGCTGAAGGAGCGCGCGGCCAAGGTCCCGGAGGCCAAGGACGGCGTCGCCGCCCTCAAGGGCGACGGGGTCCGGGTGATCTGCGAGGTGAAGCGCTCCAGCCCCTCCAAGGGCGCCCTGGCCTCGATCGCCGATCCGGCCGCCCTGGCGCGCGACTACGCGGCCGGCGGTGCCGCCGCGATCAGCGTGCTGACGGAGGAGCGCCGCTTCGGCGGTTCGCTGGCCGACCTGGACGCCGTCCGGGCCGCGGTGGACACCCCGCTGCTGCGCAAGGACTTCATCGTCACGTCGTACCAGCTGTGGGAGGCCCGTGCGCACGGCGCCGACCTCGCGCTGCTGATCGTCGCGGCGCTCGACCAGCCGGCTCTGGAGTCGCTGATCGAGCGCGCCGTGTCGATCGGCCTCACCCCGCTGGTCGAGGTGCACGACGAGGAGGAGATCAAGCGCGCGGTCGACGCCGGGGCGCGGATCATCGGCGTCAACGCCCGCAACCTGAAGACCCTCGAAGTGGACCGCAACACCTTCGAGAACGTCGCCCACGCCATTCCGGACGGCATCGTCAAGATCGCCGAGTCGGGTGTCCGCGGCCCGCTGGACGTGATCAACTACGCCAACCTCGGCGCCGACGCGGTGCTGGTCGGCGAGTCCCTGGTGACCGGCAAGGACCCGCGCGCCGCGGTCGCCGACCTGGTCGCCGCCGGGGCCCACCCCGCCGTCCGGCACAAGGACTGACACAGCCCGATGAAGATCGCCGCCCGACTCGCCCCCGGTTGCCGCCCGCGCGGCTGCCGCGCACCCGCACGCCGGGTGCTGGGGCGTCGGGTGCGGTACGTGATCGGCTGCGAGCCCGGGCAGGTGCCGGGGCGGCGATGGCGGGTGGCGCACGGCTGACGCCGGCCGGCCGCTGGGACCAGCGGACCGCCGGAGCAGGCCGATCAGACGTCACTGTCGTCCAACTCCCCAAGGGAAACCACCATGTCCGAGAAGGACTACCTGCCCGGCGCCCAGGTGCCGGACGCGCGCGGATACTTCGGCGCGTACGGCGGCCGCTTCATCCCCGAGGCGCTGGTCGCCGCGGTCGAGCAGGTCGCCGAGGAGTACGAGAAGGCCAAGGCCGATCCGGCCTTCACCGCCGAACTCGACGCGCTGCTCAAGGACTACACCGGCCGTCCGAGCCCGCTGACCGACGTGCACCGCTTCTCCGCCGAGGCGGGCGGCGCGCGGGTCCTGCTCAAGCGCGAGGACCTCAACCACACCGGCTCGCACAAGATCAACAACGTGCTGGGCCAGGCCCTGCTCACCAAGCGGATGGGCAAGACCCGGATCATCGCCGAGACCGGCGCCGGCCAGCACGGCGTCGCCACCGCCACCGCCTGCGCGCTCTTCGGCTTCGACTGCACCATCTACATGGGCGAGGTCGACACCCAGCGCCAAGCGCTGAACGTCGCCCGGATGCGCATGCTCGGCGCCGAGGTGATCGCCGTCACCTCCGGCAGCCGCACCCTGAAGGACGCCATCAACGAGGCGTTCCGCGACTGGGTCGCCAACGTGGACTCCACCCACTACCTGTTCGGCACCGTCGCCGGGCCCCACCCCTTCCCGATGATGGTCCGCGACTTCCACCGGATCATCGGCATCGAGGCGCGGCAGCAGGTCCTCGACCGGACCGGGCGGCTGCCCGACGCCGTCGTCGCCTGCGTCGGCGGCGGCTCCAACGCGATGGGCATCTTCCACGAGTTCATCCCGGACGCCGACGTGCGCCTCATCGGCTGCGAGGCGGCCGGCGAGGGCGCCGAGACGCCCCGGCACGCGGCGACCCTGACCAAGGGCGACCCGGGCGTGCTGCACGGCTCCCGGACGTACGTCCTCCAGGACGAGGACGGGCAGACGATCGAGTCGCACTCGATCTCGGCCGGCCTCGACTACCCGGGCGTCGGCCCGGAGCACGCCTGGCTGAAGGACACCGGACGGGCCGAGTACCGGCCGGTCACCGACGCCGCCGCGATGCAGGCGCTGCGGCTGCTGTCCCGCACCGAAGGCATCATCCCGGCCATCGAGAGCGCCCACGCGCTCGCCGGGGCCCTGGAGCTCGGCCGCGAACTCGGGCCGGAGGCCACCATCCTGGTCTCCCTCTCCGGACGCGGCGACAAGGACATGCACACCGCCGCCGAGTACTTCGGCCTGTACGACGAGCCGGGCGCCGGCTCCGCCGGCACCGCCCAGGGGGGTAAGTGACCATGGCTTCCAAGCTCAGCGGGATCCTGGCGGCCGCCAAGGCCGAGGACCGGGCCGCACTGGTCGGCTACCTGCCGGCCGGCTTCCCGACCGTCGACGGCGGCGTGCGGGCGATCAACGCGCTGATCGAGGGCGGCTGCGACGTCGTCGAGGTCGGCCTGCCGCACTCCGACCCCGTGCTCGACGGCGCCGTCATCCAGACCGCCGACGACATCGCGCTGCGCGGCGGCGTGCGGATCAAGGACGTGCTGCGCACCGTCCAGGAGGTCGCCTCCGCGCACCCCGAAGCGGCGGTGCTGGTGATGACCTACTGGAACCCGGTCGACCGCTACGGCGTGGCGCGCTTCGCCGCCGACCTGGCGGCCGCCGGCGGGGCCGGCTGCATCCTTCCGGACCTGCCGGTGGAGGAGTCCGAGGAGTGGCGCAAGGCCGCGGACGCGCACGGGCTCGACACCGTGTTCGTGGTCGCCCCCAGCAGCAAGGACGCACGGCTCGCCGAGGTCACGGCGGCGGGCAGCGGATTCGTCTACGCCGCCGCGGTGATGGGCGTGACCGGCACCCGGTCCGCCGTCGGCTCGCTGGCCGAGGACCTGGTCGCGCGCACCCGCGCCACCACCGACCTGCCGGTCTGCGTCGGGCTCGGAGTCTCCGACGCCCGGCAGGCGGCGGAGGTCGCCCGGTTCGCGGACGGGGTGATCGTGGGCTCGGCGTTCGTGAAGCGGATCCTGGAAGCCGGCGCGGACGAGACGGCGGGGCTGGACGCGGTGCGGGCGCTGGCCGGGGAGCTGGCCCGCGGCGTGCGGAGGCGCTGACGCGCGGCGGAAACGGGTATCGGCGGCCTGCCACTCCTCTGGGGTGGTGGGCCGTCGGCGTTTTCGGGGCGGGGGTCGCTCGGAGGGGGTCGCCCACGGCGAGGGGGCGGGGTGCGGTGTGTTGACTCGGGGGCGGCCCCGAACGGGTGAACAGGGGCGGCGACACGCATCAGCCGGGGTTGACCGGCGTTGAGTGGAGGGACGAGTGCACGGGCGACGTGCACGTGGGTGGCGGAGCGAGCGAAGGGGTGAGCCGGTGCGGGGTTTCCATCAGGCCGTTCTGCTGCGGGCGGCGGCTGCCGCGCTGGCGCTCGGGGCTGCTGTCGGGGTGCACACCGTGGTGGGGCAGGCGTTGGCGAAGCGGGGGGCGGAGCGGGCGGAGCGGGAGGCGGTCGCCTGTGCCGAGGCGGCCCGGTGGGACGCCGTCGAGCGGGCGGAGCACGGGTACCCGGAGTTGTTCGATCCCGGGCGGATGCCGGGGTGCCGCTGACGTACGGGTGTTCGGCGGATTCGGACGAAGTGTCACTCTTCCGGCTTAATTCCTGAATACGGAGGAACCCCCCTTCCTCCCTTACGGTTCGTCAGGAAGTGAACGAGTTTCCCGAGGGGGGTTCCCTGATGGCCGGCCCGGCGGTGCAGCCCGGCGAACCGGCTCCCACGCCGCCGGTGCGGCGGCCGGTGCCGGTCTGGAGCGAGTGGGTCGGCACGGTCGCTCGGCTGGGTCTCGCGGTGGTGTGGGGCTGGGCCGGACTGGCCAAGATCGCCGACCCGGCGGAGGCCGCCCAGGCCGTCCGCGCCTACGAGATCCTGCCCGAGAGCCTGGTCAAGCCGATCGGTTACGGCCTGCCCTTCCTGGAGCTGGCGCTCGCGCTGCTGCTGCTGATCGGGCTCGGCGTCCGGCTGGTCGCCGGGATCTCCGCGCTGCTGCTGCTCGCCTTCATCGCCGGGATCGCCTCCGCCTGGGCGCGCGGCATCTCGATCGACTGCGGCTGCTTCGGCGGCGGCGGCCACGTCGACGAGTCCCAGACGAAGTACCTGCAGGAGATCCTGCGCGACACCGGGTTCCTGTTGCTGGCCGGGTGGCTGCTGTGGCGGCCCCGGACCCGGTTCTCGGTGGACGGCCGGCTGGCGAGCTGACCGTCCGGCCCCGCCCCACTCCCATCCCCGCACACGACGAAGGCCCCCCGACCGTGGATGTCAAGGCAATGAGCGAGAAGAACCGAGATGGCAAGCGCACCGCCCGCGAGCGGATGCAGGAGCAGCGGGCGGCCGAGGAGTCCGCCGCCAAGCGCAGGAAGAAGCTGATCGTGGGCGGGGCCGCGCTCGCGGTGATCGCCGCCGCGGTGGTCGTCGGCGTCGTGGTGCAGAACCAGCGCTCCAAGCCGGAGACCCCGACCGCCGCCCCGGCCGGGACCATCGGCGACAAGAACCTGGTCATCCCGGTCGGCGCGGGCAACGCGCCCTCCGTCCTCACCGTCTACGAGGACCCGCGCTGCCCCGCCTGCGGCACCTTCGAGCGGGAGTTCTCGGCGACCGTCGACCAGCTGGAGGACGCCGGCAAGATCTACACCAACTACCACATCGTGTCGTTCATCGACCGGGCCGTGCCGGGCAAGGGCTCCAAGACCGCGGCCAACGCGCTGGCCTGCGCCCAGGACGCCGGGCACTTCCGCGACTACCACGACGTGCTGTACCGCAACCAGCCGGAGGAGACCAGCGACGCCTTCGGCGACAAGGCCGTCCTGCTCAACCTGGCGAAGCAGGTCAACGGCCTGGACACGCCCGAGTTCCAGGCCTGCGTCAACGACAACAAGTACGGCGGATGGGTGTCCTCGGTGCAGCAGGACTTCGACAAGTCCAGCTACAAGTCGACCCCGACCGTGCTGCTCAACGGCCAGCCGGTCTACCCGAAGAACGGCAGCGAGGAGATCACGCCGGAGAACCTGGCGAAGTGGGTGGACGCCGCCAACCAGGGCAAGCCGCTGGGCACGGCGGGCTCGCACGGCCAGACCCCGGCGCCGACCAGTGCTGCTTCGGAGGCCAACAACCCGTCTCCGGCCGCCGGCTGAGCCCCGTACCCGGCCCACGGCCGTTGTTGTTCGGTTTCTGTGACCCCTGGGGTGTCCGACGCGGGCCGTCGACCCTGTAGCGTCGGAACTGCCATGGATATCGCCTACATTCCCAGCCCGTCGCGGGGCGTCCTGTACCTCGGACCGGTCCCGCTGCGCGCCTACGCCTTCTGCATCATTCTCGGTGTCGTCGTCGCCGTCTGGCTCGGCAGCAAGCGCTGGGTCGCCCGGGGCGGTGCCAAGCACACGGTCGGTGACATCGCCGTGTGGGCCGTGCCGTTCGGCCTGGTCGGCGGCCGCCTCTACCACGTGATCACCGACCACCAGCTGTACTTCGGCGAAGGCAGGAACCCCTGGAACGCCTTCAAGATCTGGGAGGGCGGCCTCGGGATCTGGGGCGCGATCGCGCTGGGCGCGGTCGGCGCCTGGATCGGTGCCCGCCGCCGGGGCGTGCCGCTGCCCGCGTACGCCGACGCCATCGCGCCGGGCATCGCGCTCGCGCAGGCGATGGGCCGCTGGGGCAACTACTTCAACCAGGAGCTGTACGGACGGGCGACCACGCTGCCGTGGGGCCTGGAGATCCACAAGACGCTGCCCAACGGCGAGGTCGTGACGGGCGTCTACCACCCGACCTTCCTGTACGAGTCGATCTGGTGCGTGCTCGTCGCCCTGCTGGTGATCTGGGCGGACCGCCGGTTCACGCTGGGCCACGGCCGGGCGTTCGCGCTGTACGTGGCCGCGTACACGGTGGGCCGGTTCTGGACCGAGTGGCTGCGGATCGACGAGGCACACGTCTACTTCGGCCTGCGGCTCAACGACTGGACGTCGATCGTCGTGTTCCTGGGCGCCGTGGCGTACCTGGTGATCGTCGGCAAGAAGCGGCCCGGCCGGGAGGACCCGGCGACCATCGACCCGGCGGCGCACCTGGAGGAGGACGGCCGGGAGGCCGGGGGCAAGACCGACGGCAAGGTCGACGGCAAGGCCGGGTCCGGAGCCGGTGACACGACGGTCGGCACGGCCGGAAAGGGCGGGGACGGCAAGGAATCGTCCCGGTCCGGGGACGAGGTGCCGGCCGCCGAAACCGTCGCCGTGGCCGCCGAGAAGAGCGGCGAGGACGCCAGGAACCCGATCTGACCTGGGACTTCCCACCGGCTGAGGCCACCCTTCGCGAGGCTTGCGAAGGGTGGCCTCACTGGTGTTCGGACAGCCTTACTTTGCTGGAAATGCCCAGGTCAGGAGGGCTACGTTCAGGGCGACGAACGACGACGGAGGGGAAGAGACGATGACTGCGACCACCCTGGAGCCCGAGGCCGGGCACCACCCCCGGATACCCGCGGAAGGCCACCACCGGGACGTCAACGGGGGCTGGCTGCGCCCGGCCGTGTTCGGCGCGGTGGACGGGCTGGTGTCCAACTTCGCGCTGATGACCGGTGTGGTCGGCGGCGCGGTGTCCAACGGCACGGTGATCCTGACCGGGCTGGCGGGCCTGGCGGCCGGGGCCTGCTCGATGGCGGCGGGGGAGTACACCTCGGTGGCCTCGCAGCGGGAGCTGGTGCAGGCCGAGATCGAGGCCGAGCGGCTGGAGCTGAGCCGCAACCCGCACGGCGAGCTGGCCGAGCTGGCCCAGCTGTACGTCTCGCGGGGGGTGGACCCGGAGCTGGCCCACGAGGTGGCCCGGCAGCTGTCCGCGGACCCGGAGCTGGCCCTGGAGGTGCACGCCCGCGAGGAGCTGGGCGTGGACCCCACCGACCTGCCCTCGCCGCTGGTCGCGGCCGGGTCGTCGTTCCTGTGCTTCGCGCTCGGCGCGCTGCTGCCGCTGCTGCCCTACCTGCTGGGCGCGACCTCGCTGCTGCCCGCGCTGGTGCTGGCGGCGGCCGGGTTGTTCCTGTGCGGCGCGGTGGTGGCCCGGGTGACGGCGCGCAGCTGGTGGTTCAGCGGGCTGCGGCAGCTGGTGCTCGGCGGGGCGGCGGCCGGGGTGACGTTCCTGCTCGGCCGGCTGATCGGCGGGCACGTGGGGTGAGGCCCGTCGAGCCCCGGAGAGGTCCGGACGGCCCCGGCGGGTGCGTGCGACGCCCCCGTCGGGGTCTGTGGGATGACCCAGAACTCTGCATGATTATGCTGGCCAACGCGTGACGTTTCACACATGGGCGCCCTGAGGTGCCTGGCCTAGTCTCATCATCCGGGCCTCGGCGCCGCGGATTCGCATCCGTGGACCGGCTCCCGGAATGGATTCGCAGGCGGCCATGATCGGCTTGTGTGGCGCCCCGGTTTCGCCCCTGTTTCAGGCCGCGGACCGTTGGGCACAATCGTCGGGACGCGCACTGTGGCGCGTCCCTCTCCCCACACCCCCTGACCTGCGGCTCGTCCCGCCATGTGGACGGGATATTCCGCTTCTCGGGATTCTGGGCATCATGTAACTTGCACGACACCGCACCATCGCATCAGGGCCAACGTCGTCCCTACTTGCACCAACTTGCCGAAAGACGACGACGGGAGAGCCGATGCTGTCTGCATCCATGCACTCCGCCAACGAGCCGCAGGCCGCCCGCCGGCCGTACGCGCTCGTGCCGGATGCGCGACCTGCTGCTCAGGGCCTGTACGACCCGCGAAACGAGCACGACGCCTGTGGCGTCGGTTTCGTCGCCACGCTGACCGGCATCGCCGACCACACCATCGTCGAGCAGGCGCTGAACGTCCTGCGCAACCTGGAGCACCGCGGCGCCACCGGCGCCGAGCCGGACTCCGGTGACGGCGCGGGCATCCTGACCCAGATCCCGGACGCCTTCCTGCGCGGCAAGGTCGGGTTCGAGCTCCCGGCGGCCGGCGCCTACGCCGTCGGCATCGCCTTCCTGCCGGACGAGGACGCGTCGGCCGCCGCCGCCGTCGAGCGGATCGAGGCGATCGCGGCCGAGGAGGACCTCACCGTCCTCGGCTGGCGCGACGTCCCGGTCACCCCCGACCTGCTCGGCGCCACCGCGCGCAGCGTGATGCCGCGCTTCCGCCAGCTCTTCCTGGGCAAGGACGGCCTGGCCGGCATCGAGCTGGACCGGATCGCCTTCGTGGTCCGCAAGCGGTCCGAGCGCGAGGCCGGGGTCTACTTCCCGTCGCTGTCCGCGCGCACCATCGTCTACAAGGGCATGCTGACCACCGGCCAGCTGGAGCCCTTCTTCCCCGACCTGTCGGACCGCAGCTACGCGTCCGCGATCGGCCTGGTGCACTCGCGGTTCTCCACCAACACCTTCCCGAGCTGGCCGCTCGCCCACCCGTACCGGTTCGTCGCCCACAACGGCGAGATCAACACGGTCAAGGGCAACCGCAACTGGATGCGCGCCCGCGAGTCCCAGCTCGTCACCGACCTCATCCCGGCCAACCGGAACGGGCAGGGCCTGGAGCGGATCTTCCCGATCTGCACCCCCGAGCACTCCGACTCCGCCTCCTTCGACGAGGTCCTGGAGCTGCTCCACCTCGGCGGCCGCTCGCTGCCGCACTCGGTGCTGATGATGATCCCGGAGGCGTGGGAGAACCACGCCACCATGGACCCGGCCCGCCGCGCGTTCTACCAGTACCACTCCAACCTCATGGAGCCCTGGGACGGCCCGGCCTGCGTCACCTTCACCGACGGCACCCAGATCGGCGCCGTCCTCGACCGCAACGGCCTGCGCCCGGCCCGCTACTGGATCACCGAGGACGGCCTGGTCGTCCTCTCCTCCGAGGTCGGCGTGCTCGACATCGACCAGGAGAAGGTCGCCAAGAAGGGCCGCCTGCAGCCCGGCCGGATGTTCCTGATCGACACCGCCGAGGGCCGCATCGTCGAGGACGAGGAGATCAAGTCCGCCCTCGCCGCCGAGCACCCCTACGAGGAGTGGATCGGCGCCGGCCAGATCCAGCTCGCCAAGCTGCCCGAGCGCGAGCACATCGCCCACACCCACGCCTCCGTCACCCGCCGCCAGCAGACCTTCGGCTACACCGAGGAGGAGCTGCGCGTCATCCTGGCGCCGATGGCCCGCACCGGCGCCGAGGCGCTCGGCTCGATGGGCACCGACTCGCCGATCGCCGCGCTGAGCGAGAAGCCGCGCCTGCTGTTCGACTACTTCGTGCAGCTCTTCGCGCAGGTCACCAACCCGCCGCTGGACGCCATCCGCGAGGAACTCGTCACCTCGCTGCTCTCCAACCTCGGCCCCGAGGGCAACCTGCTGGCCGCCGAGTCCGCCGCCTGCCGCTCGGTCGGCATCACCTTCCCGGTGATCGACAACGACGAGCTGGCCAAGCTCGTCCACATCAACGCCGACGGCGACCAGCCCGGCCTCAAGGCCGTCACGCTCTCCGGCCTCTACAAGGTCTCCACCGGCGGCGAGGGCCTGGCCTCCCGGCTCGCCGCGATCGCCGCCGAGGCCGACGCCGCGATCGCCGACGGCGCCCGGATCATCGTGCTCTCCGACCGGCACTCGGACGCCGAGCACGCCCCGATCCCCTCGCTGCTGCTCACCTCCGCGATCCACCACCACCTCATCCGCACCAAGCAGCGCACCCAGGTGTCGCTGCTGGTCGAGGCCGGTGACGTCCGCGAGGTGCACCACGTCGCGCTGCTGATCGGCTACGGTGCCGGCGCGGTCAACCCGTACCTGGCCATGGAGTCGGTCGAGGACCTCGTCGCGCAGGGCACCTTCTTCGAGGGACACGGCGTCGAGCCCGAGAAGGCCATCAAGAACCTGATCAAGGCGCTCGGCAAGGGCGTGCTCAAGGTCATGTCCAAGATGGGCATCTCCACCGTCGCCTCCTACCGCGGCGCCCAGGTCTTCGAGGCCATCGGCCTCTCCCAGGAGCTGGTCGACGGCTACTTCGCCGGCACCACCACCAAGCTCGGCGGCATCGGCCTGGACGAGATCGCCCGCGAGACCGCCGCCCGCCACACCAAGGCCTACCCGGCCTCGGGCATCCCCGCCGCGCACCGCGCGCTGGAGATCGGCGGCGAGTACCAGTGGCGCCGCGAGGGCGAGCCGCACCTGTTCGACCCGGACACCGTCTTCCGGCTGCAGCACTCCACCCGCAACCGCCGGTACGACATCTTCAAGCAGTACACGGACCGGGTGAACGAGCAGTCCGCCCGCCTGATGACGCTGCGCGGCCTGTTCCAGCTCGACGGCCTCGGCCGCGAGCCGATCCCGGTCGACGAGGTCGAGCCGGTCTCCGAGATCGTCAAGCGCTTCTCCACCGGCGCCATGTCGTACGGCTCGATCTCCCGCGAGGCGCACGAGACCCTCGCCATCGCGATGAACCGCCTCGGCGGCAAGTCCAACACCGGCGAGGGCGGCGAGGACCCGGACCGCCTGTACGACCCGGAGCGCCGCTCCGCGATCAAGCAGGTCGCCTCCGGCCGCTTCGGCGTCACCTCCGAGTACCTGGTCAACGCCGACGACATCCAGATCAAGATGGCCCAGGGCGCCAAGCCCGGCGAGGGCGGCCAGCTGCCCGGCCACAAGGTCTACCCGTGGGTCGCCAAGACCCGGCACTCCACCCCGGGCGTCGGTCTGATCTCGCCGCCGCCGCACCACGACATCTACTCCATCGAGGACCTGGCCCAGCTGATCCACGACCTCAAGAACGCCAACCCGGCGGCCCGCATCCACGTGAAGCTGGTCTCCGAGGTCGGCGTCGGGACGGTCGCCGCGGGCGTCTCCAAGGCGCACGCGGACGTGGTCCTCGTCTCCGGCCACGACGGCGGCACCGGCGCCTCGCCGCTGACCTCGCTGAAGCACGCCGGCGGCCCCTGGGAGCTCGGCCTCGCCGAGACCCAGCAGACCCTGCTGCTCAACGGGCTGCGCGACCGCATCGTGGTCCAGACCGACGGCCAGCTGAAGACCGGCCGTGACGTCGTCATCGCCGCGCTGCTCGGCGCCGAGGAGTTCGGCTTCGCGACCGCCCCGCTGGTCGTCTCCGGCTGCATCATGATGCGCGTCTGCCACCTGGACACCTGCCCGGTCGGCGTCGCCACCCAGAACCCGGTGCTGCGCGAGCGGTTCTCCGGCAAGCCCGAATTCGTCGTCAACTTCTTCGAGTTCATCGCCGAGGAGGTCCGGGAGATCCTGGCCTCGCTGGGCTTCCGCTCGATCGAGGAGGCCGTCGGCCACGCCGAGCACATCGACTCCCGGGCCGCGGTCGACCACTGGAAGGCCGCCGGGCTCGACCTCGCCCCGCTCTTCCACGTGCCGGAGCTGCCCGAGGGCGCGGCCCGCCACCGCACCACCACCCAGGACCACGCGCTCGACAAGGCCCTGGACAACCAGCTGATCACGCTCGCCGAGGACGCCCTGGAGCGCGGCGACGCCGTCCGCATCCAGCTGCCCATCCGCAACGTCAACCGCACCGTCGGCACCATGCTCGGCCACGAGGTGACCAAGCGGTACCGCGGCGAGGGCCTGCCGGAGGGGACCATCGACGTCACCTTCACCGGCTCCGCCGGGCAGTCCTTCGGTGCCTTCGTCCCCCGCGGCGTGACGCTGCGGCTCGAAGGCGACGCGAACGACTACGTCGGCAAGGGCCTCTCCGGTGGCGTCGTGATCGTCCGCCCGGCCCGCGAGGCCGCCGCCATCGGCAACGACGCCCAGAACCACGTCATCGCCGGCAACACCATCGGCTACGGCGCCACCAGCGGCCGGATCCACCTGCGCGGCAAGGCCGGCGAGCGCTTCGCCGTCCGCAACTCCGGTGCCACCCTGGTCGTCGAAGGCGTCGGCGACCACGGCCTGGAGTACATGACCGGCGGCCGGGTCGTCATCCTCGGCGAGACCGGGCGCAACCTCGCGGCCGGCATGTCCGGCGGCATCGCGTACGTCCTCGATCTTCGCCCCGCCAACGTCAACGCCGGCATGGTGGGCATCGAGGCCCCCACCGCCGACGACCGCGAATGGCTGCGCGAGACCGTCCAGCAGCACTACGAGGAGACCGGCTCCACCGTCGCCGCCGAGCTCCTGGCCGACTGGGGCAGCGGGGTCTCCCGCTTCTCCACGATCATGCCGACCGACTACAAGGCAGTGCTCGCCGCCAAGGACGCCGCTGAGCGCGATGGCCTCTCCGAGGCCGAGACCACTCGCAAGATGATGGAGGCGGCTAATGGCTGACCCCAAGGGCTTCCTGACCACGCCCAAGCAGCTGGCCGAGCGCCGTCCCGTGGACGTCCGTCTGCGCGACTGGAACGAGGTCTACGTCGAGCGCAGCCTCCTGCCGATCATCACCAAGCAGGCCGGCCGCTGCATGGACTGCGGCATCCCGTTCTGCCACAACGGCTGCCCGCTCGGGAACCTCATCCCCGAGTGGAACGACCTCGCCTACCGGGACGACTTCGTCGGCGCGATCGAGCGGCTGCACGCCACCAACAACTTCCCGGAGTTCACCGGGCGGCTCTGCCCGGCGCCCTGCGAGTCGGCCTGCGTGCTCGGCATCAACCAGGACGCGGTGACCATCAAGAACGTCGAGGTCACCATCATCGACAAGGCCTGGGACCGCGGCGGCGTCGCCCCGCAGGTGCCCGAGCGGCTCTCCGGCAAGACCGTCGCCGTCGTCGGCTCCGGCCCGGCCGGCCTCGCCGCCGCCCAGCAGCTCACCCGCGCCGGCCACACCGTCGTGGTCTACGAGCGGGCCGACCGCATCGGCGGACTGCTGCGCTACGGCATCCCCGAGTTCAAGATGGAGAAGCGCCACATCAACCGCCGCATCGAGCAGATGCGGGCGGAGGGCACCCGGTTCCGCACCGGCGTGCACGTCGGCGAGGACATCACCGGGCAGCAGCTGCGCGAGCGCTTCGACGCCGTGGTCGTCGCGGCCGGCGCCACCACCGCCCGCGACCTGCCGGTGCCCGGGCGCGAACTCAAGGGCATCCACCAGGCCATGGAGTTCCTGCCGCTGGCCAACAAGGTGCAGGAGGGCGACTTCGTCGAGTCCCCGATCAGCGCCAAGGGCAAGCACGTCGTCGTCATCGGCGGCGGCGACACCGGCGCGGACTGCGTCGGCACCGCCCACCGGCAGGGGGCAGCCTCCGTCACCCAGCTGGAGATCATGCCGCGTCCGAGCGAGGAGCGGCCCGGCCACCAGCCGTGGCCGACCATGCCGATGACGTACAAGGTCACCTCCGCCCACGAGGAGGGCGGCGAGCGGATCTACTCCGTCAACACCACCCGCTTCACCGGCGACGAGGACGGCAACGTCCAGGAACTGCACCTCGTCGAGGTGGAGTTCAAGGACGGCCGGTTCGAGCCGGTGCCCGGCACCGAGCGGGCCGTCCCGGCGCAGCTGGTCACCCTGGCCATGGGCTTCACCGGTACGGACGTGAAGAACGGGCTCGTCGAGCAGCTGGGAGCCGACCTCGACGCGCGGGGTAACATTGCCCGCGACGGCCGGTTCGCCACCAATGTCGATGGCGTGTACGTCTGCGGAGACGCCGGCCGTGGCCAGTCGCTGATCGTCTGGGCCATCGCGGAAGGCCGTTCGGCCGCTGCCGCGGTGGACACGTACCTGGGCGGCAAGACCCCGCTTCCCGCCCCGATCCGGCCCACGGACCGCCCCCTGGTGGTCTGACGGTCCGACCGGCCCCCCTGAACCCCCGGCGCCGCATCGCCGGGAGCTCAACCCGCTGCCCCCGCCAGAGTCGCCGGGCCAACGCGGTCTCCTGGCGCCTGCCCTCTTCCCCGACCAGTTGGAGGGCGGGCGCCGTCGCGTTCTCCGGAAGGCGCCGCCGCGTCCCCGGAGGGCGCCACCGGGTGTCCCGCCGGGCGCCGCCGCGTCCGCGGGACGGTGTCGGGAGGGCGAACGGGAGGGGACGGGGAAGACAACGAACCGGTGTCCCCGCGTTTTCCCGCAGCTCCGCAGGGGAGGCTCCGCGTGCGGCGCGCGCGACGACCGTCCGTACACCGAGGGTTGGCTCACAGCGGAACCACAGGCTTCTCACAGCCGCCGCAAAGCCTCCCGGGACGGGCTGTTGTTCGTCGGTGCCAAGTGGCAGACTTCCGCCGACGGCCGGGGGGCTGCGCGAGTGCGGAGGGTGACTTCGATGGGCACGACTCAGGCAGGCGGGGGCGCGACGGTACGACGTCTGCTGCTCGGCACCCAGCTGCGCAAGCTCCGCGAGGCCAGGGGCGTCAGCCGGGAGGAGGCCGGGTACTCGATCCGCGCCTCCGAATCCAAGATCAGCCGGATGGAACTCGGCCGGGTCGGCTTCAAGGAACGCGACGTCGCCGACCTGCTCACCCTCTACGGCGTCGACGCCGAGCAGGAGCGCGCCACCGTCCTCGGCCTGGTCCGCGACGCCAACGCCAGCTCCTGGTGGCACGAGTACGGCGACGTCCTGCCCGGCTGGTTCCAGAACTATCTCGGACTGGAGGAGGCCGCCGCCCGGATCCGCAGCTACGAGGTCCAGTTCGTTCACGGGCTCCTGCAGACCGCCGACTACGCCCGGGCCGTCGTCACCGCCGGCTGCCACGACCACGCGCCCGACGAGATCGAACGCCGGGTCGACGTACGCCTCAAGCGCCAGGCCGTCCTCACCGGCGAACGCGCCCCGCACCTGGTCGCCGTGCTGGACGAGGCCGCGCTGCGCCGCCCCTGGGGCGGGCCCGAGCTGATGCGCGGCCAACTCGACCGGCTGCTGGAACTCGGCGAACTCCCCAACGTGCGGCTGCAGGTGCTGCCGTTCGGCAACGCCGGACTCGCCGCCGAGAGCGGCGCCTTCACCGTGCTCGGCTTCGCCGAACGGGAACTCTCCGACGTCGTCTACCTGGAACAGTTCACCACCGCGCTCTACCTCGACAAACCCGGCGAGGTCGCCGAGTACCGGCACGCGATGGACGACCTGGTCGCCGACAGCCTCGACCCCGCACGGACCCGCGACCTGCTGCACGCCGTACGCCAGGAGCTTTGACACGTCAGTACGATGATGTCCCATCAGGTGGGTGCACGAGAGGGATCAGATGTCGTACTTCTCCGAGTTGGCGCTGCAGTACATCGACGGCGAATGGTGCAGCGGCAACGGCTCCTGGGACATCGTCGACGTCGACCCCTACACCGGGGACAAGCTCGCCACCATCACCGTCGCCACCACCGCCGAGGTCGACCGGGCCTACCGCGCCGCCGAGCACGCCCAGAAGGGGTGGGCCGCCACCGACCCCTACCGGCGCCGCCTGGTCTTCGAACGCGCGCTGCGCCTGGTCGAGGAGCGCGAGCCCGGGATCGTCGCCGCGATCATGGCCGAACTCGGCGGCACCGCGCTGAAGGCCGGCTTCGAACTCTCGCTGGTCAAGGACGTGCTGCGGGAATGCCTGCACCTGTCCGTGGCCGCCGAGGGCCGGCTGCTGCCCTCGCCCGCCCCGGGCAAGGAGAACCGGCTCTACCGGCTGCCGGTCGGCGTCGTCGGCGTGATCAGCCCGTTCAACTTCCCGCTGTTCCTCGCGCTCAAGGCCGTCGCCCCGGCGCTCGCCCTCGGCAACGGCGTGGTCCTCAAGCCGCACCAGGAGACCCCGGTGGTCGGCGGCGGCCTGATCGCGAAGATCTTCGAGGATGCGGGCCTGCCGCCCGGCCTGCTGAACGTCGTGATCACCGACATCGCCGAGATCGGCGACAGCTTCATCGAACACCCGGTGCCCAAGGTGATCTCCTTCACCGGCTCCGACAAGGTCGGCCGGCACGTCGGCACCGTCGCCGCCGCCCACTTCAAGCGGTCCGTCCTGGAACTCGGCGGCAACAGCGCCCTGATCGTGCTGGACGACGCCGACGTCGACTACGCCGTGGACGCGGCGGTGTTCAGCCGCTTCGTCCACCAGGGCCAGGTCTGCATGTCCGCCAACCGCGTCCTCGTCGACCGCGCCGTCGAAGCCGAGTTCACCGAGAAGTTCGTCGCCAAGGTCGCCTCGCTCACCGTCGGCGACCCGAGGGACCCGGCCACCCACATCGGCCCGCTGATCAACCCCGTCCAGGCCGACTCCCTCTCCGCCCAGATCGACCAGGCGGTCGCCGCCGGCGCCACCGCACTGCTGCGCGGCACCACCACCGGCGCCCTGATGGCGCCGACCGTGCTCACCGGCCTCCCCGAGGACGCGCCGATCCTGCGGCGCGAACTGTTCGGCCCGGTCGTGCTACTGGTGCCCTTCGACGGCGAGGACGAGGCCGTGCGGATCGCCAACGACACGCCGTTCGGACTCAGCGGCGCGGTGCACACCGCCGACCTCGAACGCGGCGTGCGGCTCGCCCAGCGGATCGAGACCGGCATGATCCACGTCAACGGCGGGACCATCGCCGACGAGCCGGGCGTGCCGTTCGGCGGGGAGAAGAACTCCGGCGTCGGGCGGCTCAACGGGGAGGCCACGGTGGACGCCTTCACCACGCTGAAGTGGATCTCGGTGCAGCACGGCCGGGCGGTCTTCCCGTTCTAGCCGGTGCCTCCCGGCCGGGATGCACCGGCCGGGAGTCGGCAGCGGCCGGGAGCCGGCAGCGGGGGCAGGTCATGCGGCCCGGGCCTCCCGGCGGTAGCCGCCGGGGGCCTGCCCGAACTCCCGCTTGAAAGCCTTCGCGAAGGCGTACTCCGAGCCGTAGCCGGTCTGCGCCGCCACCGAGGTCAGCGGCGCCTCCGACTCGCGCAGCAGCCGGGCCGCCGTGGTCATCCGCCAACGGGTCAGGTACGCCATCGGCGGCTCGCCCACCATCGTGGTGAAGCGGCGGGCGAAGGCGGCCCGGGACAGGCCCGCCCGGTCCGCCAGCGACTCCACCGTCCACGGCGTCGCCGGCGCCCCGTGGATCGCCGCCAGGGCCGGGGCGACGGCGGCGTCCCGCAGCGCCGCCGCCCAGCCGGCCGCCGCCGCGGCGGGCTGGTCCTCGAACCAGGCCCGCAGGATGTACAGCAGCAGCGCGTCGATCAGCGCCGGGACGATGCCCGCCGAACCGATCCGGGGGTTCTCCAGCTCGGTGCCCAACAGCTGCACCGCGGCAGCCAGTTCGGGGTGGCGGCCGTGCCGGGTCGGCAGGTGGATCAGGGCCGGCAGCTGGCGGACCATCGGGTGCGGGCGGCCCTGGTCCAGGTGGTAGTTGCCGCACAGCAGACTCGTGCGGGCGCCGTCGCCGCCCAGGGCGAGGGTGCCGATCGGCGAGGCGTCGTCCACCCGGCAGGTGTGCGAGTCCACCGGCGGGGTGTCGGGATGGTCGGCGAGGACGTGACCGCCGCCGTCGCGCAGGAAGACGATGTCGCCGGGGCTGAGCGCCACCGGGTCGTGCCGCCGCCCGTCGTCGTCCCCGGTGCCCAGCGGGATCAACCAGCAGGTGCCGTACAGCACCACGTGGAAGCCGGCGCCGAGCACCGGGGGCAGGCGCAGGGCCCAGGGGGCGCGGCCCTCGGTGCGGACGGAGGACAGGTAGGCCGTCCGCATCGAACCCAGTGCCTCGGTCAGGATGTCCAACGCCCGTCCCCCTTGCTCGTTCTCGCCAGTGCCCGCTCGTTCTCGCTCGTTCTTGCTCGTTCTCCGTGGCCGCCGGTCGGTCGCCGGTCAGTCGACGCTCAGGACGACCTTGCCCTGGACGGTACCGGAGGCCACCAGCTCGTGCGCCCGGCCGGCCTCGGCCAGCGGGAAGGCCTGCGCGACGTGCGGACGGATCCGGCCCTCGTCCACCAGGGCGGCGATCGCCTCCAGCGCGGCGTAGTCGGGCTCGACGGAGATCCCCGCGAAGCGGCGCCCGGCGGCCTCGACCGCGGCGGCCAGCTCACGGTCCCGGTGTTCCATGATGCTCACCAGGACGCCGCCGGGCTTCAGCACCTCCAGCGCGCGGGTGTTCTCGGAGGAGGAGTCGAAGACGACGTCGACGTCCCGGACCGCCTCGGTGTAGTCGGTGGTGCGGTAGTCGATGACCTCGTCGGCGCCGATCTCCCTGAGGAATCCGTGCTTGGGCTCGCTCGCCAGCGCGATCACGTACGCGCCGCGGGCCTTGGCGATCTGGACGGCGAAGTGGCCGACGCCGCCCGCCGCCCGGTGGACCAGCACCCGCTGCCCCTCGCCGATCTTCGCCGCGTCCACCAGGCCCTGCCAGGCGGTCAGCGCGGCCAGTGGCAGGGCGGCGGCCTGCTCGTGGTCGATCGAGGCCGGCTTGCGGGCCAGCTGGCGGGACGGCGCGGCCACGTACTCGGCGTAGGCGTTCGCGGCGCGCGGGAAGAACGGCATCCCGTACACCTCCTCGCCCACCCGGTACCGGGCGCCGGGCGCGGCCTCCTCCACCACGCCGGAGAGGTCCCAGCCCAGCGTGAACGGCGGCTCGCCGAGCAGCGGGAACAGGCCCGCCCGCACCGCCACGTCCACCGGGTTCACGCCGGCCGCCTTCACCCGCACCAGCACCTCGCCGCTCAGCAGCTCGGGGCGCTCGACCTCGGTGACCTCCAGGACCTCCGGCCCGCCGACCTCACGCTGCACCACCGCACGCATCGCACTCACTCCCTGTCCGGTCAACACCGGCCCCCCGTGGGGCCGTTCGCGATGTGTTCAACGATAGGGAGGGCGGATGAGCGGATGAATATCCTTCAGTCTTCGCTGGATGTCCGATCGTCTCGCCGGGTGAGCGGCTCAGGCCGGGTAGCGGACGAGACCGTCGGTGGTGAGCTCGAAGTCGAAGGGAGACGGGATCGGCACCCGGTCGCCGAACTTGCCGTTCCACTGCTGGTGGTAGCCGGTGGCGGAGGGCTCGGAGTAGAGCGTGATCGCGGTGGTGCGCGGGTCGATCACCAGGTACAGCGGGATGTCCATCAGCGGGTAGTCGCGGACCTTGCCGACCAGGTCGTTCTCGGGATTCGACGGGGAGACGATCTCCACCGCGATGGCAGCCTGCTCGGATGGCACCTCGTTGCCGCCTTGCTGGACGAACGAACGCGGGATGTAGGTCAGGTCGGGGTTGCGGAGCTTGCCGACGTTCGGGGAGGCGAGGTCGGTGTTCTCGCTCGGCATCAGGTCGGACGGGCGGTGTGCGTCGATCTGCTCACGGACCAACAGAATGTTGTGCTGGTGGATGACCGAAGGGCCGGTCATCATGATGATCTCGTCGCCGGAGATCTCGATCTTCCACCCGGCCGGGGGCGTCAGGCTCTGCGCGTACGCCAGCAGCCGGGCGTGGCGCTCGGGGATCTGGAACTCGCTCATGCCGTCATTGTTCCACCGCGCCGGATGCGGCGAGGCGCCGCCGGGCGGACGGGCCCGGCGGCGCCTCATCGGGGGGCGTCGGTCAGAAGACCGGCTGGCCGGCGCGGACGAGGCGCCAGGAGTCGGTGAAGAAGTCGGCGGGGTCGATGACGCCCTTGGCCTTCACCCAGGCGATCATGGTGTTGCGGATCTCGTCGGAGTTCGACCAGACCAGCTTGGCGTTGGCCACGTGCGGGAAGTTGCCGCCGCCGTTGGCACGGTAGTTGTTGACCGCCAGGACGAACTGGGCGGCGGGGTCGATCGGCTTGCCCTGGAACGACAGGTTGACGATCCGCGAGCCCTTCGGCTGGGCGACGTCGATGTCGTAGGTCAGACCGTAGACCGAGTCGTAGTTGTAGTCCGGGGTGGCCTCGGCGCCGGTCAGGGCGTCCTTGTCGACCGGGGCGCCCACGGCGAGCTGGTTGTAGTACTTCGCCGAGAACTCCAGGTAGTCCTTGAGCTGGGCGCCCGTCAGGACGCGGGCCTCCAGGGTGTTCTCGTAGATGTAGAGGCCGGCGGCGT
Organism: Kitasatospora sp. NPDC059577; assembly: GCF_042735475.1. Lineage (NCBI taxonomy): Bacteria > Bacillati > Actinomycetota > Actinomycetes > Kitasatosporales > Streptomycetaceae > Kitasatospora > Kitasatospora sp. NPDC059577. The sequence continues at coordinate 149,338 of NZ_JBHWBZ010000006.1, forward strand.
CGCGCAGCTTGACCTGGCCGGACGGGATCAGGGCGGTGCGGTTGAACGGCGCGGCCTGGGCGAGCACCGGCAGGTTGGCGTACTGCCCGCCCGCCAGCGCGGCCTTGACGGCGTCGGCCTGGACCCTGCCGATCAGGTCGATGATCGGGGTCGCCTTGAAGCGGGACTCGGCGATCGACAGCTCGATCTTGCTGGTGCCGATGTTCTGGTTGACGTACGCGACGACCTTCTTGTGCTGCTCGGTGAGCGCGTTGGTGATCTCCGGGTTCTCCGGCACGGTGTTGGAGTTCAGCACCCGCGAGGAGACCGAGGTGACCTTCCAGGCGCCGTTGGCGAACTCGACCTCGAAGTCGAAGCAGCTCAGGCGCTGGCCCCAGCAGAGCGGCTCGGAGAGCACGACCGTCTTGCCGGTCTTCTTGTTGACGATCAGGCGCTGCGGGACCTCCTTGTGGGTGTGGCCCACCAGCACCGCGTCGATGTCCGGGACGGTCTCCGCCATCTCGCCCGAGGCGTCCTCGGGCCAGGGCAGCTGGTCGCCGTAGGTGGTCGCCTCGTCGATGCCGGAGTGCGCCGAGACCACGATGACGTCGGCGCCCGCCGCCTTCATCCGGGGCACGTACTTGGCGGCGGTCTCCACGATGCCGGGGAAGACCATCTTGCCGCTGACGTTGGCCTTGTCCCAGATCGCGATGCCCGGGTTGGTGAGGCCGAGGATGCCGACCTTCAGCGACTTGCCCTCGCCGAGGTGCAGCTCCTTGATCACGTACGGCGGGAAGGCCGGCTTCTCGTTCTTCGCGTGCAGCGCGTTCGCGCCGAGCAGCGGGAACTCCAGCTGGTCCTCGAAGGCCTTCACGGTCGGGATGCCGTAGTTGAACTCGTGGTTGCCGAGCGCGGCGGCGTCGTACTCCATGAGGTTCATGGCGACGGCCATCGGGTGGTCCGGCACGGTGTCGCCGTCGGTGGCGATCGGCTCGATCCGGGCGTAGTAGTAGGTCAGCTGGGTGCCCTGGATGATGTCACCGGAGTCGATGAGCAGGCAGCGGTCCCAGCCCTTCTCCTCGCGCACCTGGTTGGCCAGGGTGGAGATCTTGGCGAGGCCGACCGCGTTGTGCGCCTTGTCGACGTACTCGGCGTCGGTGAAGTAGTCCCAGTTGAGCACCCGGCCGTGCAGGTCGGTGGTGCCCATGACGGTGAAGGCCTGCTTGCGGGGCTTGCGCTGGCCCTTGGCGGCCGCCACGTCCGGCTCGGCAGCCGCGGCGGAGGGGGCGGCGGCCGCGGCGGCACCACTGGCCAGGGCGGCGCCGGCGGCGGTGGCGGCGGACCGGGTGACGAAGTCACGGCGGTTCAGGGGCATGGACGACTCTCCCGGGTGGGAACGACGGCAGATGGACCGTCAACTTGTGTACGTGAGTGCGTGTGCGTCATCGCGTCGACGCGCGTAGAGGGACGCGCGTAGAAGTGTGCCGTGCGGGCCGGGTCGCTGGATAGCCCCCGGACCTGTCCAAGAGGTGAGATCTTGGCGACTCGTTCGTGACGACGGCGGGCGGGGACGGGGGTGGTAGGGGGGCCGGACGGGCCCGGCCCGGAAGCCGTTCCGGGTCGGACCCCAGGTCAGGCTTCCGGGCCGGGTCCTCGGGCCTCGCGGGCCGGGTCTTCGGGCGTCGCGGGCCGGGTCCTTGGGCCTCGCCGGTCGGTTCTCGGGTCAGCCTCCCGGCGCCGGCCTCCCCGGCCCCGTGGACTCAGACCAGTTCGGCGCTCAGCAGGACCACCTCACGGCCGAGCTCGGCCGCAGGGTCCGGGGCGTCCGCGCCCGCCCACGGCTGCCAGGTCCGCGCCCGCAGGTAGCCGGCCACCGCGAGCGGCAGCCGGTGCCGCACGATCCGCTCCGTCACCGGACCGGGGCCGGCCTCGCGCAGGGCCGTCAGCAGGCCGTCCACCCCGGCGGAGGGCGGCAGCGGCACGGTGTCCAGGTAGGCGGCCAGCGCCTCCAGTTCGGGGTCGGGCTGCGGTGCCGGCACCGGCACGGGTTGCGGCGCCGGCACCGGCTGCGGGTCCGGCTGCGGCACCGGGGCCGGGGAGCCGCCCTCCGGTCCGTCCGGGGGGCCCGCGCCCTCCCGACTCCTCGAACCGTTCGGGCCGTCCGATCCCTCCGGGCCCCCCGGCCCGGCGGGCCCGCGGCCGGGGGCGACCAGCGCACCCACCCCGTACAGGGCGGCCACCACCCCCAGCCACAGGTCCCCGCCGAGCCCGAGGTAGTGCAGCCCCACCCCGACGGCGCCGCCCCCGAGCCCGGCCAGGTTCCTGGGCGAGTTCAGGTACCGCAGCGCCCGCCGGCCGGGCCCGTCACTGGTAGCCACGGATCTCCTCGAACGCCCCGTCCAGCGACCCCGAGCCGTCGAACAGCTTGCCGCCGCTGAGGTCCGCGACGCCCTGCAGCTGGGACACCGCCGCCTCGCCGAACCTGATCGGGAACACCGGGACCGACTTCTCCCAGGCCGGCAGCGCGTCGTGGAAGCGCTTGAAGTCGGCGTCCGTCGCGCCGGCGTTGCTCTCCCCGTCGGTCATCAGCACGATCGACGTGAAGCGGTCGTCGTTCGCCGCCGCCTGCTGACGCTCGATCACCCGGTACGCCTCCTCCAGCGAGTCGTACAGCGCGGTGCCCCCCGAGGCCGACAGCGACTGCACGTCCGCGTCGATCGCCGCCAGCTCCGCCTGCGGGCCGGGCTGGCTGCCGGACGGCGGCACCACGTGCGTCTTCGCCCACTTCACCGCGGAGGCGAAGGAGAGCAGGGTGACCTCCTCGCGGTTGCGGAAGCGGCGCACCCCGCGGGTGTCGTCCGCGCCCGTCAGCCGGCTCAGCGCGGTCTTCAGCGCCGCGATCCGCGAACCCTCCATCGAACCCGAGGTGTCCAGCACGTACACCGTCCGGGACGGGCGGCGCAGCTCGTTCTGGTACGAGGCCAGCAGGCCGTCCGCGACCGCCCGCGTCCCCGGGAACGGCAGCTCCCGGCGGCGGTCCGTCGGCAGGCCGGCGGCCGGGGCCACACCCGCCGTCGCCGGGCGGCGCAGCGTCACCTCGGACATGCGCTTCTGCACCTCGTCCTTGAGCAGGTACGAGGTCAGCCGCTGGAAGGCGTCGCGCTGGTCCGGCGCCGCGGAGGACAGCAGCGACAGCGGGTAGTCCGCCGACACCACGCCGTCCACCGGGCGCACCACCGTCAGCTGCTGCTGCGGCGGCAGCGTCCGGTTCAACGACAGCAGCACCGACTCGTAGTTCACCAGCGCCCCCACCGAGCCCGACTCGGCCCGGGTGTACGCCTGGGCCAGCCAGCCCGAGGAACCGGACGTCAGCTTCTGGCCGGTGAAGAACTGCTTCAGCCGCGGCGCCGCCTTCTGCACGTCCGCCTCGGCCAGCGCCCCGTCCGCCCCGGAGAACGCCGAGGCGACCGCCACCAGCGTGGAGAAGCCGGAGTTGGAGCGCGACGGGTCGGCCATCCCGTACGTCAGTTTGCCGGCCGCGGCCGCGTCACCGACCTGCGCCCAGGTCACCTTCGAGCCGTCCCCCCAGCCCAGGTCGCCGAGCACCGAGGAGCGCACCCCGATCGCCACCGGCGAGACCATCACCGGCGTCTCGGACAGCACCTTGGACTTCCCGGTCGGGTCCAGGCGCAGGTACTGGTTCGACGGGAACCACACCGCGTCGTACTTGCCGTCGGCCCGGCCCGAGGAGACGGCGTCCGCGCCGTCCAGCGTGCCCGTCCAGGCGAACTGCACCGTCACCCCGGTGGCCTTCCTGGCGTCCTCCAGCACCGGTGCCAGGTCCTGCAGTTCACTGCCGGCCAGGACGCGCAGCACCCCGGGCCTCGCGGTCTCCGCCGGCGGGTCCGACGGCCTCGGCCCGGACGTGCCGCCGGAGGACGTGCAGGCGGTCACCGCCGCCAGGACGGCCACCAGTGCGGCGGTGAGCCGGCTGCGGCGCTTCGTACGGAGGTTCACTTCGGGCTTCCACCCTTCGCCGCGGCGGTCAGCTTGAGCATGTTGTCCAGCGAGGGCAGCGTGGCCTGCTTGAACCCGGAGTTGCGCAGGTCGTGCGCGAAGGCCGGCTTCTTGTCCTTCATCAGGTTCCAGAAGGCCTCCTGGTCGGCCTGCGGGCGCAGACCGAACCGGGCCTCCAGACCGCGCAGCACCGCGTCGTTCTCCAGCGCGTCGGCCAGCTTCCGGCCGGCCTCCGTCCGGGCCACCAGGGTGTGGTCCGACTGGATCGTGGTGTCCGGGTACATCACCACCATGTCCCCGGTGTCCTTGCCCCGCAGCGGCAGCGCGGCCGCCTGCGACTCGTACGCGAAGACCAGCGTGCCGACGCCGGCGAAGAAGTCGCGGAACGGCTCGTCGCTGCTGATCTTCTGCATGCCCTGGACGCCGTTCGAGGTCGCCAGCACGTCCCGGACGGCGTTGACGCCGGCGTCGTCCTGCACCACCTGGTTGCCGTTCGCGACGTACGAGAGCAGCGCCAGGTACATCGCGCCCGAGGAGGACGTCTCCGGGTCCGTGGTGGACACGAACAGCGGTCCGGCCAGCTCCGGGTGCTCCGCGGCGCCCTGCAGGTCCTTCCACTTCTGACCGGACTTCAGTGCCGCCACGTACTTGTCCATGCGGAACGTCCAGACGCCCTTGCCGTCCACGTCCGCCAGCTGGTTCTCCTTCAGGACCTTCGCCGCCGACTCGTGCGTCACGACCACCAGCGGCGAGTAGAACGGCACCAACGGCGAGTCCGTCAGCTGCCAGTTGCGCTGGATCTCCCGGGCCGGCGCGGCGCTCGCCGGAAAGGCGAAGTCCAGCCCCTTGGTGCTCCTCGCCTGCTCGCTCATCGTCCAGGAGCCCGTCGAGTCCGCCCTGACCTCCAGGCCCTGCTTCTTCAACTCGGCCTTGACATCGGGGTTGTCGAAGAAGTCGCGCTTCTCCGACCCGATCAGGCCCGTGACCGTGACCACCGGGGTCCCGGCCCCGCTGTCGTCGGGGATCAGCGCGTAGGCGACCCAGCCCAACAGGGCCAAGGTCGCCACCACCCCCAGAACGCCTCCGCGTCTCATGCCGAACGCCTCCCCCTCGTCAGCGACTTCGTCCGCGTCGCTCCATCGTCCGGGTGGTGACCCGGCACCTCCGGATCGTCACCCGGGGGTGACGAGCGTCCCGCCGGGCGGGGAGCGCCAACGGAAGAGGCGGTGAACGAAGGGTGAACACCCCTTCACGGAATCGCATCGGACGGCCCGTCACGGGAGCGGTCGGACCGGTCCGGAGGAGCCCGTTCGCACACCGGTCCGAGGGTGTGTCAGATTGTTCAACTCGCCTTACCGCAAAGGTCATCCCGCGGACCGGACCCGCCTCGTGGTTACGCGCCGGTAATGCCTAGTCTCAGCACTATGCGCCGAGCAAAAATCGTCTGCACTCTCGGGCCCGCCACCGACTCGTACGACCAGATCAAATCCCTGGTCGACGCCGGTATGGACATCGCCCGATTCAACCTCAGCCACGGCACGCACGCCGAACACGAGGAACGCTACCGCCGCGTCCGCAAGGCCACCGACGAAACCGGCCGGAGCGTCGGCGTCCTCGCCGACCTTCAAGGCCCGAAGATCCGCCTCGACACCTTCGCCCACGGGCCGGTACTCCTCGAACGCGGCGACGAGTTCACCATCTCCACCGACAAGGGCGTCGTGGGGGACAAGGACATCTGCGGCACCACCTACACCGGACTCGCGGCCGACGTCAGCCGCGGCGAACGCATCCTCGTCGACGACGGCCGCGTCACCCTGGAAGTCGTCGCCGTCGACGGCCCCCGCGTGCGCTGCCTCGTCATCGAAGGCGGCCTGGTCTCCGACCACAAGGGCCTCAACCTCCCCGGCGTCGCCGTCTCCGTCCCCGCACTCAGCGACAAGGACGTCGCCGACCTGCGGTGGGCGCTGCGCACCGGGGCCGACCTGATCGCGCTCTCCTTCGTCCGGAGCGGCCGCGACATCGAGGACGTCCACCGGGTCATGGCCGAGGAGGGCCGCTTCGTCCCGGTCATCGCCAAGATCGAGAAGCCGCAGGCGGTGAAGAACCTCGAATCCGTCGTCGACGCCTTCGACGGCATCATGGTGGCCCGCGGCGACCTGGGCGTGGAGATGCCCCTCGAACAGGTCCCGCTGGTCCAGAAGCGCGCCATCAAGCTCGCCCGGCGCAACGCCAAACCGGTCATCGTCGCCACCCAGATGCTCGACTCGATGATCAACGCCTCCCGGCCGACCCGCGCCGAGGCCTCCGACGTCGCCAACGCCGTCCTCGACGGCACCGACGCGGTGATGCTCTCCGGGGAGACCTCGGTCGGCAAGTACCCCGTCGAGACGGTCAAGACCATGAGCCGGATCATCGAAGCCGCCGAGAACGACATCCTCGCCGCCGGCCTGCCCCCGCTGACCACCGGCAGCAAGCCGCGCACCCAGGGCGGCGCCGTCGCCCGCGCCGCCGCCGAGATCGGCGACTTCCTGCACGCCAAGTACCTCATCGCCTTCACCCAGTCCGGCGACACCGCCCGCCGCCTGACCCGCTACCGCTCACCCATCCCGGTCCTCGCCTTCACCTACGAACCGGCCGTCCGGAGCCAACTCGCCCTCACCTGGGGCGTGGAGACCTTCCTCGGCCCGTTCGCCCCGACCACGGACCAGATGGTCGAACAGGTCGACGCGGCCCTGCTGTCGCTCGGCCGCTGCCAGAAGGGCGACATCGTCGTCATCACCGCGGGCTCACCCCCCGGCCTCGCCGGCTCCACCAACCTCGTCCGCGTCCACCACGTGGGGACGCTGGACGCCTGATGCCCCTCGGGCGGCGCGGTCCTGCCGAAGACCGCGCCGCCGTCAGTACTTCGGGCCGATGTGGACGTCCATGAGGGCGACGGACTCCTTGCGGGCGACGGAGATGTTGAAGCCGCCGTTGGACCGGGAAGCGTGCTTCCACCGGACGCCGACGGCGTCGAGGGTGGCGGTGAAGAGGCCGATGATGTCGGTCGACGTGTTGGTGAAGAAGTACCGCGGGTACTCGTAGCGCTTGGTGATGCCGGCCACCGTGTGGGTGGCCCAGTTGGTGATGCGGCAGCCGTCGGAGTGGATCAGACCGCGCAGGAACTCCCAGGGGTGGGCGTCCACGATCTCCTGCTGCCAGGGCGCCAGGGCTATGGTGCGCTCGTGCTTCCTGCCGGGGCCGTGCTGCGGGAACAGGCACGTGAGGTGGTTCGAGTAGACCTTGACGTCGTGGCACCCGATGCGTCGTACCCTGCAGGGCGTGTTGTTGGGGAGGACCTGACGCATGGCCTGCTCGGCGGAATTCATGACGCCCGGCCACTTGTCGTCGCAGGTGATCTGGAGGCTCTGGGTCCTGCGGTACTCGTTGGGCAGCAGGATGTGGCCGTCGCCGAGGTACAGGCCGAGGAGGTAGGCGTAGGCGGAGCGGTTCAGCTCGTCGCCGTAGCAGTGGGGGCAGGCGGAGCGCTTTCGGCCCGGCAGTTTGCCGCGTCTTGCGAGGTCTTTGTGCTTCCACGACCCGACTGTGCCCGTGGGCACTCCGAGGCGGCGGGAGACCTCGGAATTGCGGACGCCCTGGCGGAGGAGGAGGACGGCTTCTTCGCGGGTCGAGCGGGTTGCCATGCGGGTGATTTTGAACACCATGCGCCGACTGTGCGGGCGAATAGGCTTGTTCTCGCCCGAACGAATGAAGATCGCCAACGATCGGGCTGCCCTAAGTGGCTTTGGAATTGAAGGAAAAGTACCCCGGGTGGGATTCGAACCCACGCTGTCGGCGGTTTGAGCGCCGTGCCTCTAACCACTGGGCTACCGGGGCATCCACGGATTCGAAGGTTGCCCCCCGACCCTGCTGAGTCCAAACATACCGTGTCTAGGTACCCTCGTGCATGCAGTACCCCGCCGGAACTAGGAGCCCCGTGAGCACCGCCGACGAGCAGGCACAGCCGCTTGAGACCGATACGCCCCAGATCACCCGGATCGTGATCGCCGAGGACGAGGCGCTGATCCGCCTCGATCTGAAGGAGATGCTGGAGGAGGAGGGGTACACCGTCGTCGGCGAAGCGGGGGACGGGGCGACGGCGGTGAAGCTCGTGGAGGAGCTGAAGCCGGACCTGGCGATCTTCGACGTGAAGATGCCGGTGCTGGACGGGCTGTCGGCCGCCGAGCAGATCCACGAGAAGCACCTGGCTCCGGTGCTGATGCTGACCGCGTTCTCGCAGCGGGAGCTGGTGGACCGGGCGCGGGACGCCGGGGCGATGGCGTACATCGTGAAGCCGTTCTCGAAGTCGGACCTGGTGCCGGCGATCGAGATGGCGGTGTCGCGGTACACCGAGATGCGGGCGCTGGAGAAGGAGATCGGGGATCTCACCCAGCGGCTGGAGACCCGGAAGCTGGTGGACCGGGCGAAGGGCGTGCTGCAGACGAAGTTCGGGCTGAACGAGCCGGCCGCGTTCCGGTGGATCCAGAAGACGTCGATGGACCGGCGGATGACGATGGCGGCGGTGGCCGAGGCGGTCATCGAGGAGGGCGAGGCCCAGGACCGCAAGAAGGCGGAAGAGGGCGCGCCCGAGTAGGTCGCACAGCGAGGAAGGGCCCGGCAGGGGATCTGCCGGGCCCTTCGTGCGTGGTGGGGGTCAGTCCTCGCCGAGGTAGGCCTTGCGGACGGACTCGTCGTGGAGGAGGTCCGCGCCGGTGCCGGAGAGGACGACGCGGCCGGTCTCCATGACGTAGCCGCGGTCGGACAGGGAGAGGGCGGCCTGGGCGTTCTGCTCGACCAGGAGGATGGTGGTGCCGCCGGCCTTGAGCTCGATGATGGTCGCCATGATCTTCTGCATCATCAGCGGGGAGAGGCCCATGGAGGGTTCGTCCAGCATGAGCAGCTTGGGCTGGGACATCAGGGCCCGGCCCATGGCGAGCATCTGCTGTTCGCCGCCGGAGAGGGTGCCGGCGGCCTGCTTGCGGCGTTCGCCGAGGATGGGGAAGAGGCCGTAGGCGCGTTCGACGTCGGCGGTGATGCCGGCGGTGTCGGTGCGCAGGAAGGCGCCGAGGAGGAGGTTCTCCTCGATGGTCATGCGGGGGAAGATGTGCCGGCCTTCGGGGGAGTGGGCGAGGCCGAGGGCGACGATCTTGTGGGCGGGGACGGTGGAGAGGTCCTGGCCGTCGAAGGTGATGCGTCCGGAGGTGGGCTTGAGGAGGCCGGAGAGGGTGCGCAGGGTGGTGGTCTTGCCGGCGCCGTTGGTGCCGATGAGGGTGGTGACCTCGCCCTGGTTGACGGTGAAGCTGATGCCCTTGACGGCTTCGATCTTGCCGTAGGCGACGCGGAGGTCCTCGACCTCGAGGAGTGCGGTCACTGGTCGTTCTCCGTAACGGTCTCCGGTGCTGCCGGGGCGGCGTCCTCGGGAGGGGTGGTGTCGTCGAGCGGGGCGCCGAGGTAGGCGGTGATGACGCGCTCGTCGTTCTGGACGGTCTCGCGGTCGCCCTCGACGATCTTCTGGCCCTGGACGAGCACGGCGGTGCGGTCGCAGAGGTTGAAGATGAAGCGCATGTCGTGCTCGATGACGAGGATGGAGATGCCCTTGTCCCGGATGGCGAAGACGAGTTCCTCGGCGGCGCGGGTCTCCTGGGGGTTCATGCCGGCGGTGGGCTCGTCGAGGAGGAGCAGGCCGGGGTCGGAGGCGAGGGCGCGGGCGATCTCCAGCTTGCGCTGCTCGCCGTAGGGGAGGTTGCGGGCGAGGTGGTCGGCCTTGGCGGCGAGGCCGGTGAACTCGAGGAGTTCCATGGCCTTGGCGCGGCTCTCGGCTTCGGCGCGGTGGTAGCCGGGCAAGCGGAGGATGGCGGAGAAGATGCCTTCCTTGGTGCGGCTGTGGCGGCCGACGAGGACGTTCTCCAGGACGGTCATGTTGGCGAAGAGCCGGATGTTCTGGAAGGTGCGGGCGATGCCGGCCTGGGTGACGAGGTGGGGCTTGGGGGGCAGTTGGACGTCGCGGTAGCGGACGGTGCCCTCGGTGGGGACGTACAGGCCGGTGAGGCAGTTGAAGAAGGTGGTCTTGCCGGCGCCGTTGGGGCCGATGAGGCCGATGATCTCGCCCTCGCCGACGGTGAGGGAGACGTCGTTGACGGCGGTGAGGCCGCCGAAGCGCATGGTGACGCCGGTGACTTCGAGCAGGGGTGCGGCGGTGGTGGTCATCGGGTCGGTCACGCCCCTGCCTTGGTGAGTGCGGTCGGCTCGCCGGTGGGCTGGGCCGGGATGGCGGCCTCGTGGTACTCCAGCTGCTGGCGCCGGTTGGGGATGAGGCCCTCGGGGCGGACGCGCATCAGGATGATGAGGGCGGCGCCGAATGCGAGGAGCTGGTAGTCGGCGAGGAATTCGAGCTTCTTCGGGATGAGGAAGAGGAGGGTGGCGCCGGCCAGCGGTCCGCTGATGGTGCCCATGCCGCCGAGGATGACGGCGGCGAGCAGGAAGGCGGAGTTGGGCGGGAGGGCCTCGGCGAAGGTGTACTGGTCGGGGGTGACGGTGTAGCTGACGTGGGCCTGGACGGTGCCGGCGAGGCCGGCGAGGCAGGCGCCGAGGGCGAAGGCGAGGAGCTTGAGGCGGAAGCCGTTGATGCCCATGGCCTCGGCGGCGGTCTCGTCCTCGCGGATGGCGACCCAGGCGCGGCCGATGCGGGAGTTGCCGACCCGGGCGAAGACGAGCACGACCAGGGCGGTTACGAGCAGCATCAGCAGGTAGTAGTTGGAGAAGCGGCCGAGTTCGATGCCGGCGACGGTGTGGGGCTTGCCGAGGTCGAAGCCGAGGATCTCCAGGTCGGGGATCCGCGGGATGCCGTTGGAGCCGTTGGTGATCTTGGGGCCGGTGGTGCCGTTGAGGTTGAGCATGGTGATGCGGAAGATCTCGCCGAACCCGAGGGTGACGATGGCGAGGTAGTCGCCGCGCAGCCGCAGGGTGGGGGCGCCGATGAGGACGCCGAAGACCATGGAGACGGCGGCGCCGGTGAGCATCGCGGCCCAGAACGGGAACTGGACGTGGATGGGCGAGGCGGGGGAGCCGGAGACCAGGGCGGCGGCGTAGGCGCCGACGCCGAGGAAGGCGACGTACCCGAGGTCGAGCAGGCCGGCCAGGCCGACGACGATGTTGAGGCCGAGGGCGACGGTGGCGAAGATCAGGATGTTGGTGGCGACCGAGGTGTACTGGTCGCTGTTCTGGGTGAAGGGGAAGCTCGCGGCGGCGGCGAACGCCGCGCCGGTGGTGACCGGGCGGTGCTTGACGGTCAGTGCGCGCAGCCGGGCGATCAGGCCGGACTTGGTGAGGGCGGCGAGGGTGGGGCCGGCGAACAGCAGGCAGCCGATGAAGAGTTCGCCGTACTCGGTGTCGATGCCGAAGGTGATCGCGAAGAGGCCGAGCCCGAAGGCGACGATGATGACCAGGACCTCGACCCAGGACGGCAGCGCGCGGGGGGCGTCGGACGGGCGCTCGACCTTGCCGAGGCGCAGCCAGGTGTTGGCGAGGTGGCCGAGCTGGAGGAGGAGGACGGCGCCGGTGGCGATGACCACGCCGCCGGCGAGGGCGGTCAGGACGGGGGCGACGGGCTTGTCGCCGGGGACGGCGTGGGCGCCGAACCAGACCAGGGGGGCGGCCGGGACGAGCAGGAAGAGGCGCTTGTCGACGATCCGCAGCGGGACGGCGGTGCGCCGGTCGAGCGGGAGGCCGAGGGCGCCGAGGACGGTGAGCAGGCCGCCGGCGGCGAGGACCCAGCCGCCGGGTTCGAGGTTGACGAGGCCGTCGAGTTCGACGGCGATGGAGGCGACCGAGTAGGCGCTGACGGCGAGGGTGCCGGTGGCGGCGTACAGGACGGCGTTGTTGCTGCCGGCGGGGGTGACCCAGCGCAGGCCGCGGACGCCCTGGGAGCCGAGCAGCACGGCCAGGGTGAGGAGGCCGGCCGCGAGGGCGAGCCACTGGAGGCCGGCCGGGGAGCCGTAGTAGGTGAGGTCGCCGGGGAAGTCGGAGGTCCAGGTCCAGGCCATGGCGGCGGAGGCGGCGGTGGCGAGGGCGCCGAGGCCGGTGAGGGCCGCGGCGGCGCGGGCCGGCAGGGGGATGACCGGGGTGGTCTCGGTGGTCGTGGTGGTCATGGTGGTCACGCCCTGTCCGCGACGCGCTCGCCGAGCAGGCCTTGGGGCCGGACGAGGAGCACGAGGATGAGGAGTACGAAGGCCCAGACGTCCTTCCAGGCGCCGCCCCCGAAGAGGTGCATGCCGGGCAGGTGCTGGATGTATCCGGTGGCGAGGGCTTCGGCGAGGCCGAGGGCGAGGCCACCGAGCATGGCTCCGTAGATGTTGCCGATGCCGCCGAGGACGGCGGCGGTGAAGGCCTTGAGGCCGAGGATGAAGCCCATCCGGAAGTCGACCTGGCCGCTGCGCAGGCCGTAGGCGATGGCGGCGACGGCGGCGAACGCGGCGCCGATGGCGAAGGCCATGACGATGATGCGGTCGGTGTCGATGCCCATCAGCTTGGCGGTGTCCGGGTCCTGGCTGGTGGCCTGCATGGCGCGGCCGGAGCGGGTGCGGGTGACGAACCAGCCCAGGGCGAGCATGCAGAGCGGGGCGGCGATGATCAGGAAGAGGTCGCTGCGCTGGATGGTGACGGAGCCGAGGCTGAACGGGTCGCCGGGGATCTTGGGGAAGACCCGGGCCTTCTTGGCGTCGGGGTAGAAGGAGAAGACGAGTTGCTGGAGGAAGATGGACAGCCCGATCGCGGTGATCAGCGGGGCGAGCCGGGGCGCGTTGCGCAGGGGGCGGTAGGCGAACCGCTCGGCGGCGACGGCGGTGAGGGTGGAGACCAGGACGCCGGCGATCAGCATCAGCGGTAGGGCCAGCCAGAGGGTGGTGCCGCCGGGGAGGGCGAGGTAGGCGGTCAGGGCGCCGAAGCCGCCGACCATGACGATCTCGCCGTGGGCGAAGTTGATGAGCTGGACGATGCCGTAGACCATCGTGTAGCCGATCGCGACGAGCCCGTAGAGGGCGCCGAGGATCAGGCCGTTGGCCAGCTGCTGCGGTAGGTCGTGCACCGCTGGGCCTCCGTAGTGCGTTCGGGGGTGTCCGCGTGGGTGGTGGATGTGGGGGCGCGCGGGGGCACTCGTGGCGCCCCCGCGCGCTGGGTGGTTCGGTGGTGCCGGATCCGGGTGGGTGGTTCGGTGGGCCGGGTCCGGTGGTGGGTCAGCCCTCGAAGGTGCCGGTCTTCTCCACGTCCCACTTGCCGTCCTTGACGGCGTAGACGGTGAGCTGCTTGTTGGTGGTGTCACCGAACTCGTCGAAGGAGACCTTGCCGGTCACGCCGTCGAAGGAGACCTTCTGGACGGCGTCGACGACGGCGGCGCGGGGGTTGGCCGGGAGCTTGCCGTTGTTGGCGGCGACGACGGCCTTGACGGCCTGGATGATGGCCCAGCCGCTGTCGTAGGAGTAGCCGCCGTAGGTCTCGTAGGCGTCCTTGTAACCGGCGGCCTTGTAGTCGGCGATGAACTTCGCGGCGGTCGGGAGCTTCTCGACGGCGCCGCCGACGGCGGTGGCGAGGTCGCCGGCGCTCTTCGGGTTGAGCTTGATGAAGTCGGCGCTCTGCATGCCGTCGCCGCCCATCAGCGGGATGGCGACGCCGGCCTCCTTGAGCTGGAGGGAGAGCGGGCCGGCCGCGGGGTACTCGCCGCCGTAGTAGACGGCCTCGGCGCCGGAGCTCTTGACCTTGGTGACGATGGCGGCGAAGTCGCGGTCGTCGGGGTTGACGTGCTCCTCGCCGACGATGGAGCCGCCCTGCTTGACGAACTCGGCCTTGAAGGTGGCGGCCAGGCCGGCGCCGTAGGTCTTCTGGTCGTCGATGAGGAAGACCTTGGACTTCTTGGCGTCCTTGGCGAGGTACTGGGCGGCGAAGGGGCCCTGGACGGCGTCGGTGGTGGCGGTGCGGAAGTAGGTCTTGAAGGGACGCTTCTTCTCGCCGCTGGCCCACTTCTCGCCCTGGCTGAGGGCGACGCCGGTGTTGGCGGGGGAGATCTCGACCAGGTTGGCGTCGGCGAAGATCTGCTGCATCGACTGGGCGACGCTGGAGTTGAGCGGGCCGACGACGCCGACGACGCTGGTGTCGCCGACCAGCTGGGTGGCGTTCTGCTGGCCGGGGCCGGGCTTGGCGGTGTCGTCCAGGGCCTTGATCTGGAACTTGACGCCGGGGACCTCGTTGGCCTCGTTGGCCTTCTTCGCCGCGAGTTCGACGGAGTTGCGGATGCCGAGGCCGATGGCGGAGAGGTCGCCGGTGAGCGGGGCGTCGATGCCGATGGTGACGGTGGTGGCGGAGCCGCCGCCGCTGCCCCCGTCGCCGGACTTCTTGTCACCGCGAGAGCCGCAGGCGCTGAGGCTGAGGGCGGCGATCACGGCAATGCTCACGACAACTGCTGAACGGTGACGCACGAGGGTCCCCTTCGGTTCGGGATGCGCCCGCGCCGGAGTGGCGGGAGCCGGAGTGCGCGGAGGGCCAGGCCCATTCGGATGGCGCGGTGACTGGCCGTGACTCTAGATGCCGTTGGGCGGCTCGGGCAGTGCTGCGAGCAGGCTGTGATTCTCTTGTTATGAGCACACGGAGCAGTTGTCTCACCATGTGGTCGTTTCGGCTCGATCGATCCGGCCCTTTCGGGCGTTTACGCGCTGGTAGGGCGATGTAAGGGCCGGAAATGGGGGTTGCGGCTGGCGTCACCGATAATCGAACAGCCAAGTCCGATTCCCATGTTTCGACCGGTAGCGTCCGGATTACGGACGAGAAGAGCACGGTCAAGCGACCCCGGGGCCCCGGGAGCGCTCGGGGTCGGGTTTTGCTCGGATTTCCTGCTTGTTACGCAGCGTTACAAGGGTCGGGAACGCGTCGGCCCCCGCCGGACATGCGAACCGCCCCCTTGTCCAGACCAACGCCTGCCCAGAGTGGCGGATGGTCAAACAAGGGGGCGGTAAAGGGACTTGATGTCGTCTTGACTGAACTTGCTTCGACGGTAGGGACGTTACCGGTGGGGCCGGCTGCACCCGCTGTGACGGGTGGGGCGCCGCGGCGCCGACCGGGACGTCAGAGGTCGCGCAACATGCAGGTCAGCCGGCAGCTGGTGACCCGCTTGCCGGTGTCGTCGGTGACCGCGATCTCGTAGGTGGCGGCGGTGCGGCCCTTGAACACGGCCGTCGCCACCCCGGTGACCAGGCCGGACGTCGCCGAGCGGTGGTGGGTCGCGTTGAGGTCCACGCCGACCGCGTACCGGCCGGGGCCGGCGTGCAGCATCGCCCCGATCGAGCCCAGCGTCTCCGCCAGGGCCGCGGACGCGCCGCCGTGCAACAGTCCGTACGGCTGCTGGTTGCCCTCCACCGGCATGGTGCCGACCACGCGGTCGCCGGAGGCCTCGACGATCCGGATGCCGAGCTTCTCGCCGAGGTCGCCGCCGGAGAAGGTCTCCGGGCTCACGCCGAGCTTGGCGAAGTGGTCCAGGACGTCCTGCGGGACCTTCAGGACGGGGGCGGTGTCGGGGGCCGCATCGGCCATGGGGGAACTCCTGCCGCTCGGGGTCACGGGGCGTGCTGCCTGTGATCGTACGACCGTCCTACTCGGCGGTACCGCGCGCGGCCGGGGCTGGCGTGGCGGCCCCGGCGGACGCCCGGGCGGGCACCTTCGCCGCCCCGCCGCCGCGGTGCCCGGGCCCGCCGGCGGCGTGCCCCTTTTGTCGGTGCCGGGCCATAGGATCGGTGGCCGGTAGTGGAATCGGCAGGAACGGACGTTGACGTGGCTACGCAGAGTACGGACAAGGGCGCGACGGGTGGCGGCGGGGCCGGCCCGCGGCCCCGGCTGATGCTGCTCGACGGGCACTCGATGGCCTACCGGGCCTTCTACGCCCTGCCCGTGGAGAACTTCAACACCTCCACCGGGCAGCCCACCAACGCGGTCTACGGCTTCGCGTCGATGCTCGCCAACACCGTCCGCGACGAGCAGCCCACCCACGTCGCCGTCGCCTTCGACCTCTCCCGGCAGACGTTCCGCTCCGTCGAGTTCCCCGACTACAAGGCCAACCGCGCCAAGACCCCCGACGAGTTCCGCAGCCAGATCGGCCTGATCGGCGAACTGCTCGACGCCATGAGCATCCCCCGGCTGACCGCCGAGGGCTTCGAGGCCGACGACATCATCGCCACCCTGGCCACCGCCGCCGAGGCGGCCGGCTACGACGTCGACATCGTCACCGGCGACCGCGACTCGCTCCAGCTGGTCACCGACCACGTCACCGTCCTCTACCCGACCAAGGGCGTCTCCGAGCTCACCCGCTTCACCCCGGAGAAGGTCACCGAGAAGTACGGCGTCACCCCGCGCCAGTACCCGGACCTCGCCGCGCTGCGCGGCGACCCGTCCGACAACCTGCCCGGCATCCCCGGCGTCGGCGAGAAGACCGCCGCCAAGTGGGTCAACCAGTTCGGCTCCTTCGACGAACTCGTCGCCCGCGCCGACGAGGTGAAGGGCAAGATCGGCGAGAAGCTGCGCGACCACCTCGACTCGGTCAAGCGCAACCGCGTCCTCACCGAGCTGGTCCGCGACGTCGAACTCCCGCTCGGCGTCGCCGACCTGGCCCGCGCACCGTTCGACAGGGCCGCCGTCGGCACCCTGATGGACTCGCTGGAGTTCCGCAACGCCAACTTCCGCGACCGCGTCCACGGCATCGACCCGGCCGCCGGCGAGACCGCCGCCGAAGCCGAACTCGCCCCCGGCGTCGAGGTGGACGGCGAACTGCTCACCGACCCGGGCACCCTGGCCGCCTGGCTGCGCGAGCACGCCTCCGACGGCAAGACCACGGTCGCGCTCGCCGCCGTCTACCAGTGGGCGCTCGGCACCGGCGAGGTCACCGAAGTGGCCCTCGCCGCCGGGGAGACCGCCGCCTGGTTCGACCCGGCGCTGCTCGCCGAGGAGGACGAGCAGGCCTTCGCCGGCTGGCTCGCCGACACCACCGCACCCAAGGCCCTGCACATCGCCAAGCAGGTCATGCGCGCCTTCGCCGAGCGCGGCTGGACGGTCGGGGGCGTCGTCGCCGACACCGCGCTCGCCGCCTACCTGGAGAAGCCCGGCCGCCGCACCTTCACCCTGGAGGTGCTCGCCGAGGAGTACCTGGCCCGCTCGCTCACCCCGGCCCCCGCCACCGAGAGCGGCCAACTCGCCTTCGACGCGCCGGAGGAGGACGAGACCGCGGCCGCCCGCTCGCTGATGCTCCAGGCCCGCGCCGTGCTCGACCTCGCCGCGCTCTTCGACACCCGCCTCGCCGAGGTCGGCGCCACCGGGCTGATGCGCGACATGGAACTGCCCATCGCCGCCCTGCTCGCCCGCATGGAGCGCTACGGCATCGCCGCCGACCGCGAGTGGCTCACCACGCTGGAGGCGCAGTTCGCCGCCGAGATCCAGCGCTGCGTCGAGGAGGCGCACGCCGCCGCCGGGCACGAGTTCAACCTCGGCTCGCCCAAGCAGCTCCAGGAGATCCTCTTCGGCGAGCTCGCGCTCCCCAAGACCAAGAAGATCAAGACCGGCTACACCACCGACGCCGACGCGCTCACCTGGCTGGCCACCCAGACCGACAACGAGCTGCCCGTCATCCTGCTGCGCCACCGCGACCAGGCCAAGCTGCGCACCACCGTCGAGGGCCTGCTCAAGACCGTCTCGCCCAAGGGCCGGATCCACACCACCTTCAACCAGATGGTCGCCGCCACCGGCCGGCTCTCCTCGCAGGACCCGAACCTGCAGAACATCCCGGTCCGCACCGAGGAGGGCCGCGCCATCCGCCGCGCCTTCGTCGTCGGCCAGGGCTACGAGACGCTGCTCACCGCCGACTACTCGCAGATCGAGCTGCGGATCATGGCGCACCTGTCCGAGGACGAGGCGCTGATCGAGGCCTTCGCCTCCGGCGAGGACCTGCACACCACCGTCGCCTCCCAGGTCTTCGAGGTGCCGGGCGCCGCGGTCGACGCCGAGATGCGCCGCAAGATCAAGGCGATGTCCTACGGCCTGGCGTACGGGCTGTCCGCGTACGGGCTCTCGCAGCAGCTCGGCATCAAGCCCGCCGAGGCACAGGGCCTCATGGACACCTACTTCGAGCGCTTCGGCGGCGTCCGGGACTACCTGCGCCGGGTCGTCGACGAGGCCCGCGCGACGGGGTACACCGAGACCCTGCTCGGCCGCCGCCGGTACCTGCCGGACCTCAACAGCGACAACCGCCAGCGCCGCGAGATGGCCGAGCGGATGGCCCTCAACGCCCCGATCCAGGGCTCGGCCGCCGACATCGTCAAGATCGCCATGCTCCGGGTGGACGAGGCGCTGCGCGCGGCCGGCCTCACCTCCCGGATGCTGCTCCAGGTGCACGACGAAATCGTCCTGGAGCTGGTCCCGGGCGAGCGCGAGCGGGTGGAGGCCGTGGTCCGCGAGCAGATGGCGGGCGCCTACCCGCTGCGCGCCCCGCTGGACGTCTCGGTCGGCGTCGGCGCCAACTGGGAGACCGCCGCGCACTGACGGTGCCGCAAGCGGTTCTCGGCGGGCCCGGACGCGTGGAGCGTGCGGGCCCGCCGTCATCGGCGGCCCCGGGGTGGCCCAGCCGGCTTGCGGCGAATTGGCCCATACGACAAGTCAATTTCGTACTACCGTAGGCACAATGACAACAGGATCCACTGCGACCGACCAGCCCCTGTCCCCGGCCGAGGCGCCGACCAGCCAGGCCCGCAACTCCGCCGCCTTCTGGGCCGCGACCGGTCGGAGCCGGGGACACGAGGTGATCCGGCGCCGCGGATTCCTCGCGGTCGACGGCGACGAGCGCGCGGGCCTGCGGATCCTGGTCCAGGAGCCCGACCTCGACCCCGGCGAACTGGCCGAGGTGGGCGAACTGGTGCGCGGGGCCGCGGGGGCGGTGAACGTCGAGGATCCGTTCAGCGCGACCGACCTGAGCCACCTGGGCATGCGCAACTGGCAGATGCCGATCATGCTGCGCCTGCCCGGGCCCGTCGGCGAACCGGCCCTCGACGTGACCCGGGTACGGCGGCCCGAGGACCTCCAGACAGCCGAGCGGGTCGTGATCGAGGGCTTCGAACTGGACCGATTCGAGCCCTACCGCCCCGGCGAGCTGTTCCCGACGGCGCTGATCGAACAGCCGGGCGTGGACGTGTTCGTCGCCTCGCTCGACGGTGCGGCCGCGGGAGCCTGCGTCAGCGTCGTGGCCGACGGCGTCGGCAGCCACTACTGGGTCGCCACGTCGTCGGCGTTCCGCTCGCGTGGGGTGGGCCGGGCCGTGATGCTCGGAGCCCTCGCCCACCTGGCGGACCTGCCGGCCACGCTCACCGCCTCGAAGCTGGGCAGGCCGCTGTACGAGTCGCTGGGTTACACGGTCGCGACGCCCTCGACCTGGTGGGCCGCGCCTTCCGGGACGGCGTAGCGGTGAAGCCCGTCGGGCCGCCGGCCCGCCGGGTCCCCGCAGGGCACCCGCCCTGTGGACGGCTTCAGCGGTAGGCGGGCGCCGTGCCGGTGCCGCTTGCGGGCGGCTCGTCGAGTGCCGGTGGGGTCGCGGGCGTGGTCGCGGGCGCGGGCGGGGGCCTACGCCGGTGGTTCCTGACGGTACGGCGGCCCGCGGCCTGTCCGCTGCGGGCCGGCGGCCCAGCCGAACAGCTGCTGCACGCGCAGGAAGTCGGTGAGGTCGACTTCCTGCGCGTCGTCGGTGACCGGGTGGCCGGGGTGGTCGGTGGCCGGTGGTCGGTGGCCGGGGTGGCCGGGGTGGTCGGTGGCCGGTGGTCGGTGGCCGGGGTGGTCGGGGTGGCCTGGTGCGGCCGTGGGCGAGGGAGCCGGACGTCACAGTGCCCGGGCCCTTCGGCGTCGCGGCGATGACGCACCGTCGCCGTAAGTACGCTCCGCAGTCGGAAAGTTGACCCTTCAAAGGCGTTCGGCCGGGCCATGGGCTGGTGACATCCACATGTTCGTGCGCGTAGCGTGGAGAGAGCTGGTCGGCACGGGACCGACCCGACGGTGGCCGCGCGCACCCGAGGGACGCGACGGCCCCGGTCCCTGCGACTGAGGAGGAAGCATGTCCAGGGAAATGCTCTTCTACCGGGCGAACGACGGCCTGATAGCGACGGGAAGACTGAGTACCGACGGCATCTTCACCGGCCTGGCGGACGGAAAGCTCTCCCCGAAGTGGACGCACATCGTGCCCATCGGGCGGGAGCTGCTGTTCTACCGGGCCGGTGACGGGGTGATCGCGACGGGCCGTCTCGACACGAACGGGATCTTCACGGAGCTGGCCGAGGGCCGGCTGTCCAACGGGTGGACGCACATCGTGCCGGTGGGGCGGGAGTTGCTGTTCTACCGGTCGGACAGCGGGGTGATCGCCACCGGGCGGATCGACACGAACGGGATCTTCACGGAGCTGGCCGAGGGCCGGCTGTCCAAGGGGTGGACGCACATCGTGCCGGTGGGGCGGGTGCTGTTGTTCTACCGGTCGGACAGCGGGGTGATCGCCACCGGGGACCTGGACACGAACGGGATCTTCACGGAGTTGGCCGAGGGCAGGCTGTCCAACGGGTGGACCCGCATCACTCCCCTGGGAGCCGAGTTGTTCTACCGGTCGGACAACGGGGTGATCGCCACCGGGCGGATCGACACCGACGGGATCTTCACGGAGCTGGCCGAGGGTCGGCTCTCCGACGGGTGGACGCACATCGTGCCGGAAGGGGAGGAAGCACTGTTCTACCGGTCCGACAACGGCGTGATCGCCACCGGCCGGGTCGACACCGAGGGCATCTTCACCGAACTGGCCGAGGGCGGCCTGAGCCCCGACTGGAGCATCATCGTCGCCCTGACCGCCTGACCGCCTGACCGCCTGACCGCCTGACCGCCTGACCGCCTGACCGCCTGACCGCCTGACCGGTCCCGTGCGCGTGCTCGCCCGGGTCGGGGTGAGCCTGCTCCGGCCGGGACCGGCCTCCTCGGACTGATGCATGATCAGCCGCCCTGGATACCAGGCATATTGGCCGCGTCGAGGCTCTGGCCGGTCCTGTTCGGCAGTCCTACGCTCCTGGCATGGCTCTGGATGACGTCCTGCGCACCGGCCCCTCCTCGACCGACATCGTCCTGCGCGCGGGCGGCGGCACCCGGCGCAGTGCGCTGCTGTACTGCCTGACGGCCGTCGGGAGCGCGCTGAAGGCGCCGCTGGTGCTCTTCGCGCCGACCTTCACGGTGGCGTTCGTCCTGTGGATCCTCGGCGCGGCCGGGAGCACCGTCGCCGCGGTGGTCGGGGTGATCGTGGGGGTCGAGTACCTGCTTGCCGTCCCGGTGATCGCCCGGATGGAAGTGACCACCGTCCACCGGATCGAGTTCGCCCCGCCCGAGGTGGCGGAGCGCTACCGGCTGGTCCGGGGCGGTCGCCCCGACGACTGGCGGCCGCTGACCGAGCTGCCCGCCGTCCGGCTGGTGCACAGCATCATGGAGCCCTACGAGGGCGATCGCGCACCGGCCGAGGAGACGCTCGTCGGACGGCTGGACTTCACCGGCGGGCAGGTGGTGTGGAAGCCGCCCGCCGGCACCGACGCGGAGCGCCTGCAGGCGGCCCTGACCGTGCTGCTCGGCCCCGCCGGCGTCGAGGTCGAACTGATCACCAAGCGCAGCGTGCGGCCCAAGCCCTCGCCGGCGTCCTCCTCGCCGTGGATCTCCGGAGGCTCGGGCTCGGCGAACTCGGGCGGCTGCTGAACCCTTCCGTGCGCGTGTTGC
The DNA here is from genome assembly GCF_042735475.1 of Kitasatospora sp. NPDC059577. NCBI lineage: Bacteria > Bacillati > Actinomycetota > Actinomycetes > Kitasatosporales > Streptomycetaceae > Kitasatospora > Kitasatospora sp. NPDC059577. The sequence goes on from NZ_JBHWBZ010000006.1 coordinate 171,175, forward strand.
GGCCGCGGGTGGGTGCGGCCACCCGCGGCCCGCGGAGTCCTGGGCGGGCCTGGTCACCGCCGGTGAGCTCCCCGACCCGGTCGACGGCGAGGAGCGCGGGACGGTGGCACGGGCGCTCGCCGGATGTCGGCAGCGCCCGGCAGACCGCACCGGGTAGGGCGTGGCGGGTGGCGGAGTCGTGGGGGGGGGGGCGGGGGGGGGGGGGGGCGGGGGGGGGCGGCCGCGGGGGGGGGCGGGGGGCGGGGCCCACCCCCCGCACAGCGCGCACACCCCCCCCGCGGGTG
>NZ_JBHWBZ010000006.1:171468-174492 GCF_042735475.1 Kitasatospora sp. NPDC059577
GCTCCCGCCCCCCCCGCCCCCCCGCGCGGGGTGGGGGGTGGGGGGGGGGGGCTGGCGGCCGCGCCCGGATCCGGGGGCGCCACCACGCCCGCCCCCCCGGTTCGGGTACCGAGGTGTCGCAAACCCCGGTCAGATCGGCAGGTCCCAGCCGGGGCCGTTGTCGTTGCCGAGCCAGACCCGTTGTCCTGCCGGGGAGACCGTGATGCCGAAGGCGTCCTGGTGCGGCTCGCCCGCCTGCGGACATTCCTCCACGGCGGTTTCCACCCGGTCCCACAGGCGGAGCGGTCCGTGCTGGATCACGGTCCAGCCGCCTGCGGGGTCGGGCGCGGTCCGGGACTGTGATCCGGTGGCGACGTCCGAGAGGATCTGCTGCGCCCCGCTTCCCATCCGTTCGGCGGAGGGCGCTGCGAGCTGCGCGATCCAGCCTCCGGTCCACGTGTCGAGCTGCGCGGGGTCGATCCGGCTGGGGCGTTCCTCCCCGGGGAGCAGGGACAGGGCCGGGCGGGGAGGCCGGTCGCGGGGCGGGCGATCATGAAGCTGGTGTAGTCGGGCAGGAACCTGCCGGTGGCCTCACCGGGGCTGGTCACCCTGTATCGGCGGTCGGTCGTTCCCGGCAACTTCGCTGTTGTGCAGGGCTGTTCGTTGGCTCGCCTTGGCGGGGCGGGGCGCGGTGGTGAGAGTGGGAAGTCGGTGGGGTCGACTTCCTGTGCGTGGGGTTCAGGGGTGGGTGGTGTGGGTGGTGGCTTGGGTGCGGCAGTGGGTGAGGGCGTAGGTGATGCGGCTGTCGGGGGTGGGGGTGGTGGTGAGGAGTTCGCCGGCGGTGACGAGGGTGGTCCAGTAGCGGGCGGGGTTGCCGGTGCGGGGCATGGGGTGGGCGGCGGCGAGGGAGAGGTAGGCGGTGGTGAGGTTGCCGGTGGTGAACCAGCGGTCGAGGCCGTGGCGGTGGCCGGGGCGGATGCCGCCCATGGCGTCGATCGCGGTCAGGAAGAGGTCGATGACGGCGCGGTCGGTGTCGGTGAGGGTGGCGGGGACGTCGAAGACGCCGAGGGCTTCGAGGAGTTCGCCGGTGTCGGCCTCCGAGCCGGGGCGGGGATGGGCGAGGAGGGCGGCGTGGCAGTCGTCCAGGCGGCGGGTGGCCTCGGCGGCGGGGATGGAGAGGGCGAGGCACACCGCCCGGGCGCAGGCCAGCGGTTGACGGGTACGGCGGGCGAGGAGGGCGTACGCGGCGGCCGGGGTCCTGCCGCGGGAGAGCGCGTGCCGGGCGAGCGTGGTCAGGGAGGGCGAAGGCATCGAGTGAGCGCTTTCAGACGGTGACGACGACGGGCAGGGCGGGGGCGACCAGGGCCCAGACGAACTTGCCGATGCCGCCCGAGCGGGGGCAGCAACCCCAGTGTTCGGCCAGCGCGTTGACGAGGAACAGCCCCCGCCCGCACTCCTCGTCGGGGAAGGCCGAGCGGACGACGGGACGCCCGGTGCCGGCGTCGTGGACCTCGATGCGCAGGCGGTCGCCGACGACGGCGAAGCGGACCTCGATCCGCCGGTCGGCGGGCGCGTCGGAGTGCCGGACGGCATTGGCGAAGAGTTCGCCGAGGAGCAGTTCCGCGGTGTCCGAATAGTGGTCGCCGGAGGGCAGGCCGGCGAGGTAGGCCCGCAGGAAGAGACGGGCCAGGGGCGTGGAGTCCGTACGGGAGTCCAGCCGGGCGGCGAACGTGCGGGGGCGGAGGGAAACGAGCATGGGGGTACCTCGGAGGGTGGGGCGGAGGACGTCACAGAGCCGCTTCGCTGTGTAGCGATACGACTACTCAGCGACTCCACTTTCGCCTAGACTTCAGAGCTGTTCAACGTGTCCGTTCCGTTTGATTGGTGGGGTGAATCGCCGCGAACAAGAGGGAACTTGACCCTCAGTCCTCCCCTGCGGCCGAGTTCGGGGCGTTCCTCCGCCAGTCACGCGAGCAGCGGGGCTGGACTCAGGAGCACCTTGCGGGGTTGGTCGGCTGCACTTCGTCCCACGTCTCGGCTCTTGAAAATGGTCGAAGGAAACCAACTCGACAGATCTCGTCAGCACTTGACAGCGCGTTCGGCACATCGCAGGCGGGCACGTTCAAGCACAAGGCAAGCGATGTCAAGTACAGCGCACTGCTGGAAGGCTTCGCAGAGTTCGTCACTCAAGAACATCGGGCCGTTGAGTTGCGGCTCTTTGAGCTCGGAATCGTGCCGGGCTTGCTGCAGACGCAGGAGTACGCAACGGCCATTGCGGCGGGCGCCGTGCGCCGGAGAAGCATCACTCAGGACCAGGCGGACGAACGAGTGCGCGTCCTCATCAGCCGTCAGGCGGGCGTGCGGCGGGAACCACCGCCTTTGGTCCACGTGGTCATGGATGAGAGCTGCATCCGTCGGGCCGTGGGTGGAAGTGCTGTGATGGCGGCTCAGCTCGACCGTCTGGTCGAGTTTGCCGACGAGCCCACCGTGAGGCTCCAGCTTGCCCCGTACCAGCTCGGGGAGGACAGGGCATTTGATCTTCCGGTGTCCATTCTGACGTTGCCGGACCGATCGCTGATCTCCTATGCAGAGAGCGCACATCAAGGCCGATTGGAACGGGATGCCAGCGCCGTCGCGGCCGAGTTGGCGGCCTACTATCAGCTGCAGACGCATGCCCTTTCACAGGCGGACTCGGTGGCGATGATCCGCGAGCTTCGGAGGCAACTATGACCCTCGACTGGTTCAAGTCCAGCTACAGCAGCAATGGCGGGCAGTGCGTCGAGGTATCCGACAGCGCGCCTGGCACCGTCCCCGTTCGCGACTCGAAGGACCCTCACGGCCCCGTGCTCGCCTTCCCGGCGGACGCATGGCAGTCGTTCGTGACCGCCGTCCGCTCCGGTGAGTTCGGCGACGTGTGACGGCCCCTGCGAACAGGCCAATTACCCCCCACCCCCCGGGGGGGGGGGGGGGGGTAGGGGGGGGCCTCGAGGGCGTTGTGGGGGTGGGGGGGTTCGCCGGCTGTGGATAAAACCCCCCAGACGTGGG
>NZ_JBHWBZ010000006.1:174502-174897 GCF_042735475.1 Kitasatospora sp. NPDC059577
TGGCGCGGTTGGTGTGGGGGGCGTTGCCCCGCGCCCACCACCACCCCCCCCCCCCCCGCGGCGGGGGGGGTGGTGGCGTGTCGCCCGCCTGCTGCTTCCTGGCATTGGTGCGGTGGGTGGGTTCCGCCGTTGTCGAATCCTCCGGACAGGAGTGGCGGGGGGCAGCGGCTCCCGGGACGGCACCGTCCGCCGCATCCACGCCGCGCTACCGGGCGTTCACCACCCGGCGGCCCTCACCGCACTCACCCCGACCGACCGCCATGATCCGCCCGACCCGCTGAACTCCCCCACCCACCGGGCAGAACCGCCCGTGGAGGCTGTCAGAGATGGGCGCGCGCGGGGGGGGGGGGGGCGGGCTCCGGGGCGGCGCGGGGGGGGGGGGGCCGGGGCGGTGC
>NZ_JBHWBZ010000006.1:174907-216758 GCF_042735475.1 Kitasatospora sp. NPDC059577
GACCCGCGCGCGCGCCCCCCCCCGACCGCGGACTCCCCCCCGCCCGTCCCCCCCCCGCCCCGCCGCGGGGGGGGGGGGCCCCCCGCGGCCGCCCCCCCCCCCCCCGGCGGCGGGTGGGGGTCGGCCTGCTCCTTGCCGGTGCCTTGCCGAAGGTGGTGTCCGGCGCGGAGTGGTGTTCTCGTCGGACGCCACGTCGGCTGGAGCGTGAGCGTGGCGGGCTGTGCCCGGGCAGTCCGGCCCGGCAAGGCCGGAGGCCGGCGGTGCGCCTGTTCCGCCGGACGACCCCGCGGCGGGTCGTGCTGCCCTGGGCGCGCAGCACGGCGTGACGCGCCGACCGAGGCGGTGCTCGGACGGCGCGTCACGACAGCAGGGCGAACGTTGCCCGATGTGCCTAGTGCAGGACGTCGAGGACGTTGTCGGCGTCGTTGACGAAGTAGACCGCGTCGTGGTCGAGGTCCAGTGCGAGGCCGAAGAGGGCGCCCGCGCCGGGCGGGGTGCCTTCGCTGTTGATCGTCTTGGTCGCCACCTGACGTCCGGCCCTGGTGGTCTCGACGATGTTGCCGTCCCCGCCGTTGACCGTGAGGATGTCGCCCCGGGGCGTGATGGCCATGCCCAGCGGGGCGTTGAGGTTGCCGCCGGAGGTGACGAGCCGTCCGGTGCCGGCGCTGTCCGTGCGGGTGATCGCGTCCGGGATGGCGGTGATCCGGCTCCGTACGGTGTCGGCGACGTAGAGCGTGCCGTCGTGCAGGCCGACCCCGGTCGGGCCGACGACGAGGGCCGCCGGGTCCGTCCGCTCGGGGAAGCCGGAGCCGATCTCGGTGAAGGCCATCGGGACCGGCGGCTCGTCGCCCTCGGTGCACAGGCTGATCCGCAGGACGGTGCCCTGGTCGACCTCCGCGCCGCCGCCGGCGACCGTCCCGTTGAGCACGTTCGTCACGAACAGCTCGCTGCGCCCGTCGGAGCTGACGGCGGTCATGTCCCACGGCCCGTTGATGGCGTCGTTCGCGATGGTCTCGCGGACCGTCCCGTGCTTGTCGAGGACGAGCAGGCAGCCTGCCTGGGCGGTGGCGGACGTGCCGTCCGAGGTGGGGAGGCTGCCGACCACGACCCAGCCGCCGGGCAGGACGGTCAGCGCCGTGGTGAGGCCGACCCCGCCGGGGCAGGGGCCGGGCAGGGCGCCCGGGTCGATCGTGGCGAAGGTGCTCAGGGTGCCGTCCGGGGCGACCTGGACCAGGGTGGTGCCGGTGCCCTGGAGGTTCGCCGAGTCGTTGAAGTTGCTGACCAGGACGTTGCCCCGGCGCAGGCGGCCGGCGTTCTCGCGGATCGTGAACGTGCCGTACGGGTTCACGTCGCCGTTGGCGGGGACGGTGGACCCGACGAGGGACACGGTGTTCAGCCGGTCGAGGAAGGGCCGCGGCTCGGCGGCGCCGGCCGGGGTCGCGGCGCCCGGGGTCGCGGCTCCGGCCGGGGTCGCGCCGGCGGTCAGGCCGACGGTCAGCGCGACGGCTGCCAGCGCGCTCGGACATGCCCGAAGTCTCATGTGCAGTGCCTCCTGGAGACGGGCCCGGACGGGATCGTCCCGGCCCGTGGAAGTGCTCGGATCGCCCCCAGGACGCCACGCTAGGCACGCACCACCGCACCCCGCTCGACGACGTACACCGAATGCCGGGCGCCCGGGTGACGGCCGCGCCGGGCGTGCGGCCTCCCGGGCGAGGCGGGTGCGGATCGCCCCGGACGGGCCCGCGCTCACCGCCGTCTCGACGGCCGCCAGGGCGCGGACCTCGGCGAGGATCGTGGGGACGGCGTCGACCGAGCCGGAGCCCGGGACGGGCAGGCCCGGCGCCGGCGGGTTCGCGGCCGTCCTGCCCGGGGTCGTCGGGCGCGGGAGCTTCCCGCTGCCCGGCAGCAGGACGGACATCGGCGGGTCGCTCACCGGATGCGGTGTCCGCGAGACGCGCGAGGAGGCCGGCGTCGGCGTCGAGATCACCGGGGTCGTCGGCACCTGCACCGACCCCCGCCGGGTGTTCGCCCACGACGACGGGGAGGTCCGCCAGGGGTTTTCGATCTGCTTCCTCGGGCGCCCGGTCGGCGGGGAGTTGCGGGTGTCCGAGGAGTCCCACGAGGTGGCGTGGTTCATCCCGGCCGAGACGGACGGGCTGCCGGTGCCTGTGCCTGTGCCGGTGCCGGTGCCGGTGCCGGTGAGCATCCGCAGGCGGCCGGCCGACCGGCGCTCCGGGGGGATCCCCGCCACACATGCGCCGGCCAAGGTGGTTGCGAGGCCGGTCAGTGGTCGTGGGCGGTCAGCGAGCGGGTGACGGGACGGGTCGCCCGGTGGTGGGGTCGTGCCGGATCGCGCAGGTCGTCGCCGACAGCCGCTGACCGGCCCTGGCCGTCGAGGTGATCGGCGGCCGCATCCCCTGGCGCGGCACCGGCACCGCCCGCGGCATCCACGACGCACACTGCCGGCCGGGCGCGCCGAGGACCGCCCGGGACGGGAAGGTCCAGCGACTCTACGAGGCCTGGGGCTACCGGGCGTTCACCACCCGGCGGCCCTCACCGCACTCGCCCCGACCGACCGCCGTGATCCGCCCGACCCGCTGAACTCCCCCACCCACCGGGCGAAACCGCCCGTGGAGGCCGCCGGACGGAGGCTGCGCAGGAAGTCGGCGGGTCCGACTTCCTGTGCGCGGCGGGCCGGGGGCAGCACCGAATCTGTCACGGTGTCAGGGCAGTTGTCGCGAAAGCCCGTTGTGCGCGTGATCGCCGTGGTACGTTCCGTGAGCAAACTGAAAACAGGCGACCCCGGCGGTGCTACCAACACCCCGGGGTCCGGCACCAGGAGCCAACACTCCCCATGCGCGTTCATCGTAGCGCCCACGTGCGCGACTTCACCGTGTTGCCCAACGGCATGCTGCAGGACCGGCGGCTGTCCTACACCGCGCGCGGCCTGCTCGCGGACCTGCTCTCCCGCCCCGACGGCCGGCGCGAGGACGGCCGACAGATGGCCGACACCAGCCCCCAGGGGCGCGGCGCGGTCCGCAAGGCCCTCAAGGAGCTGACCGCCGCCGGTTTCTACCGGGTCGAGAAGGTCCGTCTGCCCGACGGCACGATCGTCACCGAGACCCACGTGTACGACACCCCGCAGCTCGCGCCGCCGAGTGCCACCCGTCCGGTGCCCGGTGGAGCGGCCACCGGCGGTGCTGACGCCCTTTCAAAGAACCGGTGGAAAGAACCACCCTCCCTCCCCCCGCGGCAGGCCGAACGACCGCCGCCCGCACCTCCCGGGGAGGAAACCGACGGGCAGCTGTGCGAGGCGGTGGCCACGCTGTTCCGGGTGGTCCGCCCCGAGCCGCGCCTGCGCCTGGGCGAGGCCGAGGCGCGGGAACTCGCGCCCCTGGTCGCGCAGTGGCTGGAGCGCGGCAGCAGCGCCGCCGACCTCGCCCGGGCCCTGCTGCCGGGCCTGCCCGTTCCGATGCACTCGGCGGTCGCGGTGCTCCGCCACCGCCTGGAGCGCAAGCTGCCACCGCCCGTCCGGGCCGCCGGGCAGCCCCCTGCGGCCCGGTACACCGAGTGCGCCCGCTGCCACGACCCGGTCCCCGAACCCGGTGTCTGCCGCCCCTGCGCAGGCCTTCCACCCCGCCCGGTCGGAGTCGGCGGGGGCGGGGCGGCTGCCCGTTCCGGGGCCGCCCGGGCCCGGGCGGCCCTGCGGGCCGGGACGACGGCCGGCATGCCCCTGGACGGCCTCGCCGCCGCCTGACGGCCGGATGCCGCCCCGGGAGCGGGTGGACCGGCCCCGGGGCTCGCCACGGAGGCCAAGGAAAAGGCCTGCCCCCTCGGGGGGCCTGCCGCTCAGTCCGCCCGCAGGAGGATCCGCGAGACGTGGATCTGCGGCGGGTCCGAGTCCTCGTTCACCGCGTACTCCACCAGCCCCGGATCCCGGCGCAGCGGCGCCGAGTGCATCCGGGGGCTGATGAGGATCCCGGAGAACGGCCAGGACTACTCACGCTTCCCCGCTCGCTCCGGTGTTCAACCGAGTGGGGCGTTTCGGTGAGCGCCGAGGTCCCGGCCCCTGGCTCCTTCTTGATGCCGTGCCCCGCCAGGGCCGGAGCTCGCGCGGATCGCAGCGGCCTGCCGCGAAGTGGGGTAGGGGCTGCTGGGCGGGCCTCTGAGCTGGGCGGTAGGCTCCGCGCGATCATCGTCGGCCCGCGCGGGCCGGCCGAGCTGTGCGGGGGTTCTCCGATGACGTTCCGACTGCGTGCCCTGCGGGCGGTGGTGCTGCTGGGCGGCTTCCACCTGATGGGTGCGGGCCTGCTGGCGGCAATGGCCGTACTCGACTGGCTGCTGGTGACGCGGCTGCTCACCGAGCAGGCGGCCTGGTTCGAGGGAACCGTGCTGGCCGTCACCCTGTTCCTTGCGGTGGCTATCATCCGGGGCACGGTCGCCTCGCTGCGCGCAGGAAGGCTCGGCCCGGTGCCGGGGGCCGTGGCGGTCACGCTGCAGGAGCAGCCGGAGCTGTGGGAGGAGGTCCGCGCCGCCGCCCGGGCAGCGGGGGAACGTGCGCCGGAGGAGCTGTTCCTGGTCGGAGAGGTCAACGCGAGCGTCGCCGAGCAGAGCCGTCTCCTGGGGCTGCTGCCCGGACGGCGCCGGATTTCCCTGGGGCTGCCGCTGCTGGCCGGGCTGAGCGTCCCGCAACTGCGTGCCGTCCTCGCGCACGAGTTCGGACACTTCGGCCACGGGGACACCCGGCTCGGCGGCCTCACGATGCGTGGCCGGGCGGCGGTCGTGCACACCGTCCGGGCGTTCGAAGCCGGTGGCACCTGGCTGCACCACCCGGTAGGGCGCCTCTACGCGGCGTACGCCCGGATGTTCCTACGGGCTTCGCAGTCGGTCGCCCGTCAGCAGGAGCTCGTGGCTGACCAGGTGGCCGCCCGGCACGCCGGCCGCGAGGCGGTGGCCGCCGCGCTGCGCGTCACCTGGGTGCTCGAAGCCGCGCACCGCCACTACCTGGCGACGTACGCCGCCCTGGGTGCGCCGCTGGGGGCGCTGCCGCCGGTGGGCGAGGTAAGCGGCGGCTTCCGTCGACTGCTCGCCGCCCGGACTGCGGAGCAACTCGCTGGGCTCGCCACCGGGAGCCGCCCGGCGCGCCCGCACCCGTACGACTCCCACCCGCCGACCGCGGAGCGAATCGCCTTGATCGAGGCGCTGCCACCTGGCGGCGTCGACCGGCCGGACGGCCCGGACGCGCTGAGCTTGCTGCGCGAGCCGGACCAGCTGTTCGCGGTGCTAGAGGCGCGCACGCTGCCACCGGAGGCTTCGGCGATGCGGCGAATCAGCTGGGACGGGCTCGTCATGGCCCGAGCGGTCGCCGATGCCGAGGGCTGGTCCCGCCCCCTGCGCCTCGCGGTGGCCAGGACGCTGCGCTCCTCGGAGCCGGACGGAGAACTGCCCGGGCTGGAGGAGGTACTCGACGCCTTCGACCGTGGTCTGCTGTGGCCGGAGGTGGCCGACCGGATGCCGAAGCCGCCCCAGGCGGCGCGGCTGACCGGGCAGTCGGCCCGCAACTTCGTCCGGCCCAGGGTCTTTGACGCGCTCGCGGGCCTGGTCCACCTCCGCCTGGTCGCCGTCGGGCAGGCCACGGCGGACATCGCGTGGGCAGGACGGCCCGGGCTGGCGCTGCCCGGGGCGTGGGAGGAGGGTATGGACGACGCCCTCGACGCTGCCACCGCCGACGCGCCCGACACCGTACCCCTGCGAGCCCTGCTCGCCTCGCAAGCCCCAGCGCCTTCCGCATGACGGTGTCGGTGACTTCAGCGAATACGGCGGCCTCTCCCGAATGGCATCCGTCTGCAGGTCAGCGCGCCACAGGGTGGGGAATCGCGTGAGCAGGTCCGAGGAACACCCGAGCCTGTGGTGGGGAAATCCAGGGAGTCTCATCAGGCGGTCCGGCACCGGCATGCTCAGGTGTGGAAAGGGGTTCTTGCGCAGGTCGACGAGGAACGCCACCACTGCGGAGGCACGTCGGCCGGCGTGCCCGGGTCGTCGAGGAACTCCTCGACGGCGGGGAGAGGGTGAGTGGGTCGTGCTCGTCGTCCGGGAAGTCGCCGTGGTCGCTCACCGGGCCCCGAGGCGGCGCAGGACCGCAGAGGCAGAGGTGCCGGGGGCCGCGCCGGCTTGGACGGCCGCGTGGATCCGGTCGCCTTCCGGGTCGCGGTCAAGCTCCGCACGCAGCCACCACCGCTTCAGCGCACCGCTGATCGTTTCGACGTCGGCCTCCCCCATCTCCCGGTAGAACTCCGTCCGCTGGGCCGGGGGCAGAGCGGCGGCGACGGCGTCCTGGGTACGCGGGATGGGCTGGTGGCCGTCGTGGTGGCCGTGCCGGGGCGCTGCGCTCACAGTCTCTCCGGGCGTCTCGTGCGGGCGGGACCGTTACCGGTGTCCCCGTCGGGGGTTCCTGGCGGTCCCCGGGGACTTCCGGTACCCGATGAGCCGCCGGTCGGCCTCCCCGGGGTCGGAGCGCGGCTTCCGGTGCGCGTGCCGGTCGCGCCCGCTCTTGTGTCCTCCGACCTGCCGGATCCGGCGGGTGGGGACCCCGCGCTCGCGGGGAGATCCGGGCAGCGCACCGGGTCGGCTGCAGTCCGGGACCGGGCGCGCTTCGGCGATCACGGTGCGCAGCGTGGCTGCGTCCGCACTGGTGAAGGTGGCGGCCCCGGCGTCGGGGAGGGCTTGGCGCAGGAGGTCCGTGTCGGCACTGTGCGGCTCGATGGCGTTGTCGGGCGCGGGGCCTGCTCGGGCATGGACCGGGCTTCTGTGGTCGGTTTCTCCTGGCCGCGCCGCACCGCCCGGCCCCGGCGCGAAAAAGGTGGAAGAGGTGACCTCGGGGGCGCCCGGAACGGCCCCTTGTGCGGCCTCGGCGGGGGCGTGGCCCTGCCCCGGGGGTGGTTCGCGACTGCCGGGGCGGGGGCCTTCGGGAGGGCGGTTCACAGGGCCGTCCACGCCTTCGTCAAACCGGCTCTGACCTGGCATTATTCCGAAACTCGCCTAGGCTGTGGAGTTCTGCCGGCCACCTTCGGAGGGGACACTGTGAGCCAGGGGAACAACACGTACGACGCCGTCCACATCGAGGTGCTGGAGGGGTGGGAAGCCGTCCGCAAGCGGCCCGGGATGTACATCGGCTCGACGGGTGAACGAGGCCTGCAGCACATGGTGTTCGAGGTCGTCGACCGGGCGGTGAACGAGATCCTGGCCGGGTGTGCGGGCCGCGTCGAGGTCACGCTCACGTCCGACGGCGGCGTGCGCGTCGAGGACGACGGCCCGGGCGTTCCCGTCCACGAGAGCGGGGACGCCGGCAATCCCGGCCTCGAAACCCTTCTGACCCGCATCGGGACCAGGACCGGGCCCGGCGGCCGTCACGACGTGGCGCTCGGCGGTGTCGGGCCCTCCGTCATCAACGCCCTGTCGCGCCGGATGACGGCCGAGGTCCGGCGCGAGGGGACCCGCTGGGTGCGGGAGTACGCGCGCGGGGTGGCGGTCACCCCGCTCACCGAGGCGGGGCCGGCGGCCGGGAGCCCCGGAAGCGGCACCACCCTCACCTTCTGGCGCGACACCGACATCTTCGGGACCGCCGAGTACTCGTTCGACGGGCTGGCGGAGCGGTTCAGGGAACTGGCGCTGCTGAACCGCGGCGTGGACATCTCGCTGACGGACGAGCGCCGCCCGGGCGAGGACCGGTCGGGCGAGGGCCGGTCGGTTCGCTTCCGGTTCCCCGGCGGGGTGCGGGACTTCGTCGCCCTGCTCGACGCCGAGGAGCCGGCACCCGACCCCGCAAAGGCGGCGGGCGCGGGCCCGGGCGCGGGCCCGGGCGCGGACGCGGGCCCGGGCGCGGACGCGGGCACGGACATCATCGCCTTCGAGGGCGAGGACCCGCGGATGGCGGGGACGGTGGAGCTGGCCTTCCGCTGGCGCGGCTGCGGTGCGGAGCGGATCCGGAGCTTCGTCAACAGCCGTCCCATCGAGGGCGGTTCGCACGTGGTCGGCTTCCGTGACGGGGTGGTGGCCGCGGTCACCGCCTACGCGAGGAAGCGACTGCTGCTGACCGCGGCGGACCCTGGCCCCACTCCCGAGCAGGTCGGCGCGGGCCTGACGGCGGTCGTGTCGGTGAAGCTGGACCGGCCCGAGTTCGAGGGTTCCAGGCGCGACTGGCTGGGCAACGCCGCCGTGCGCACCTGTGTCGGCGAGGCCGTCCGGGAGCAGCTGGATGCCTGGCTGGAGGGGCACCCGGAGCAGGCGGCCGCTGTCGTCGGCCGGATCGTCCGGGGCGGCTGAGCCCCCGGCTCCCCGGCCCCGCTGCCTCCCACGGGGTGGCGGGGGCCGGGGTGCGGGTGCGTCAGGCCGGGTGGAGGCCCGGGTTGCCGGCTTCGGTGGTGAAGGAGGCGGCGGTGGACAGGGTGCCGCCGGGGCGGGTGATGTGGGAGACGACGCGGTGGTCGGCGCGGGCCCGGTGGCGGTCCAGGGTGACGACGGTGTAGCCGCGGCGGCCGTCGTAGAACTTCATGTGCGGGTTGGCGGCCATGAGGGTGGTCCAGTTGGACGGCTTCTGCTCGCCGTCGCCGTCGCTGCTGATCGAGGTGCCGACGAACTCCACGCCCACCGTGCGGGAGTCGGGGTCGTCGAAGTCGCGCTTGACGTCCAGGGCGTAGGCCACGTGGACGTCGCCGGTGAGCAGCACCAGGTTCTTGACGCCGGACCGGTCGACGGCCTTGAGGAAGCGTTCGCGGGCGGCCGGGTAGCCGTCCCAGGCGTCCATGGAGAGTTTGGAGGGCCCGGCGGTGGTGTTCCTGCGGCGGGAGAAGACGACCTGCTGCGGTACCACGTTCCAGGTGGCCCGGGAGCGGCGCAGGCCTTCGGCGAACCAGCGTTCCTGGGCGGCGCCCATCAGGGTGCGTGCGGGGGCGTCGGATTCGGGGGTGGGGTACTGCCAGCCGTCGCCGTTGGCCTGGTCGTCGCGGTACTGGCGGGTGTCGAGGATGTCGAACTGGGCGAGTCGTCCGAAGTGGACGCGCCGGTAGAGGGTCAGGTCGGTGCCGCGCGGCCGGGGCATGCGCAGCGGCTGGTTCTCCCAGTAGGCGCGGTAGGCGGCGGCGCGGCGGGCGACGAAGGGGGCCGGGTCCTGGTTCTTCTCGGGGATGCCGGCGGCGTAGTTGTTCTCCACCTCGTGGTCGTCCCAGGTGACGTACCAGGGGTGGGCGGCGTGCGCGGCCTGCAGGTCGGGGTCGTTCTTGTAGAGGGAGTAGCGCAGCCGGTAGTCCTCCAGGGTGGTGGTCTCGTGGTTGTGGTGGGCCGGCAGGGTGCGGTCGGTGTAGTGGCGGTCGCCACCGGCGGCGTCGATGCCGTATTCGTAGATGTAGTCGCCGACGTGGAAGACGGCGTCGACGTCCTCGGTCGCGAGGTGGCGGTAGGCGGTGAAGTAGCCGTCCTCGTAGGCCTGGCAGGAGACGAGGGCGAGGCTGGCGCTGTCGGGCCGGTGGCCGCGGGGGGCGGTGGTGCGGGTGCGGCCGGTGGGGCTGGCCCAGGGGCCGACGGTGAAGCGGTACCAGTAGGTGCGGGCGGGGTCGAGGCCGTCGACGTCGACGTGCACGGCGTAGCTGAACTCGGCGTGGGCGCGGGCGCTGCCGCGCTGTTCGACGCGGCGGAAGCGTTCGTCGCGGGCGATCTCCCAGCCGACGCGCACCGAGCCGGCGGGTGGCAGGCCGGCGCCGGGTTCCAGCGGGCGCGGGGCCAGGCGGGTCCACAGGACGACGGATTCGGGGGTCGGGTCGCCGGAGGCCACGCCGAGGGTGAAGGGGTCGTCGCCGATGGCGCGGGGGGTGAGTTCGGCGTCGGCGGCGTGCGCGGAGGGGAGGTTGACGCCGAAGGCGAGGGCTGCGGCGGCGGAGGTGACGGTCAGGAAGCGGCGGCGGTCGAGGCGGGCGGCGGCTTCGCGCAGCAGCCGGTCGGGGGTGGGGCGGTCGGCGGGGCGGGTCATGGGGGTGGCCTTTCGCTGCTCGGTGCTCGGTGCTCGGTGCTCCGGGGGTGTGCGAAGGGAATTGGAGTGGACCGCCCGGTCCTGCGGGGGTCGGGATTCCGGCAGCGGGGTGATCATCGGGTGGGAGGCCCGTGAAGGTCCGACGTATCGTCACGAACCATGAGGAACCGGGGTCTTCGGGTGCGGAACGGCGTCGTGTCGGTGCTGTGCGGACGCCGGAGCCGGCGCCGGAACCGTTCTGCTCCGCCCGTGGTGGCGGCGGTGTGGCATCCGTGCCATGGGTGGGTCACGTCCCCAGCAGGCGGGCGAAGCGTTCCAGGGCCCGGTCGGCGCGGTCGCGGTCGCCGGTGGTGGTGAGGTCGAAGAGCAGGCCGCGCAGGACGGCCATGACCAGGGTGGGGGTGGCGGTGTCGTCCTCGCCGTCGGCGACGTCGCGGAAGGCGGCGCTGAGGGTGTCGAACCAGTCGGTGATCGCGCGGGCGCGGTCCGGGTAGTGCTCGGGGTGGGCGAGCCCGTCGGCGTGGACCTCGAAGAACAGCCGGACGAACGGGGCGCGTTCGGGCGCGCTCAGCCAGGTCCAGATGCCGCGCAGCCGTTGCGCGGGCGTGCCCGTTCCCGGTGGCGGGCAGCCGGTCAGGCGGGCCGCGCCGCGGCGGCGGGCCTCGGCGAGGACGGCGGCGACCAGTTCCTGCTTGCTGCCGAAGTCGTAGAGCAGCATGCGCGGGCTGGTGTCGAGGGCGGCGGCCAGGGGGCGCAGGCTGAGTCCGGCCAGGCCGTGGGCGAGGACGTGGTCGGTCGCCCGGGCCAGGGTGCGTTCGCGGCGGGCGGGGTCGGCGGGTCGTGCCACGGTGGCCGGTCCTTTCTGCGGGGGCCCGATGATGCCTGGTCGGTTTCGGGCGGGACTGCCGGACGGGTTTATGGTACGACTGTTTCAAGAATGGTCGAAAACGGCGGGGCCGCCGTGACGAAGGGGGAAGCCATGCGGAACGAGAGCGTTGTGACGGACAGTCACGGAGACGGGAACGGAGACGGGCACGGCATCGGGCGGGCTCTGGTGCTCGGACCGGGGGGCCGGCCGGGCGCCGCGTGGACGGCCGGGCTGGCGGCCGGGCTGCGCGGAGCCGGGGTGGACCTGGGCGCGGCGGACCTGACGGTCGGCACCTCGGCCGGGGCGATCGTGGCCGCGCTGCTGGCCGGAGGGCAGGACCTGGAGCGCCTGGTGGACCCGGCCCGGCGCCCCGCAGCCGCCCCGGCCCCCGCCACTCCCCCGGCCCCCGCAGCCGCCCCGGCCCCTGCGGTTCCCCCGGCCTCCGCGGCCGCTGCGGCTCCCGCCCGCCGGCCCGGTCCGGCCGTCACGGGCGAGGTGTTCGCCGTGCTCGGCCAGGGCCTGGACCCGGCCGAGGCGCGCCGCCGGGTCGGGGCCATCGCGCTGGCGAGCGCCGACGCCGGGGCCGAACGCGACCTGCTGGGCCGCCGCGAGGCCCTGATCGGCACGCCCGCCTGGCCGGAGCGGCGCCTGCTGGTGACCGCCGTCGACGCGGTGGACGGCGAGCCCCTGGTGCTCGGCGCCGGCGACGGTGTGCCGCTGCTGCGGGCGGTGGCCGCCTCCAGCGCCTTCCCGGGGACGGAGGTGCCCGTCACGCTGCCCGGGGGCCGCCGCGGCATGGACGGCGCGCTGCGCGCGGGCGCCAACGCCGACCTGGCCGCCGGGGCCCGCGCGCTGGTCGTGGTCGAGCCGCTGGCGCACCGCCACCCGCCCACCGATCTCACGCCCTGGCCGTCGGCCGTGGCGCTCGCGCCCGACGCCGGGGCGCGGGCGGTGCTGGACTCCGAGCGGGCGGACTGGGACACCTGGGTCGGCGCGTACCGGGAGGGCGTGCGCCAGGGCGGCGAAGCGGCCGACCGGGTGCGCGCCGTCTGGGGATCCGTCTGACCCGCGACCCCCGTGCCTGACCGAGCGTCGGATCCTCGGGTTTTCAGACGACTTCGAGGTTGGCCATCATCCCCATGTCCTCGTGCTCGGCGTTGTGGCAGTGGAAGAGGTAGCGGCCGCGGTAGCCGTCGAAGCGGGTGATGATCTCCGCGGACTCCCCGGGGCGCAGCGAGACGGTGTCCTTGAGGCCGGCGTCGTGGGGCAGCGGGGGGCGGCCGCCGCGGGTGAGGACGCGGAAGCCGGTCAGGTGCAGGTGGACGGGGTGGTGGACGTCTGCGACCAGGCGCCAGACCTCGGTGTCGCCGAGGCCGACGGTGACGTCGGTGCGGGCGGGGTCGAAGGGCTTGCCGCCGATGAGCCAGCCGTGGCCGCCGTTCATGCGTCCGGCGCGGAAGGAGAAGTCGCGGACGCGGACGGCGTCCTGGCGGCGCCAGTCGGGAAGGTCGGTGGCGAGAACGGGCGGGATCCGGCTGTCGTCGGCGGCGGGGCGGGCGACACGGAAGGCCATCACGTCGCGGGTGCGCCCGGTGCCGAGGCGGTTGACGATGCGGACCAGGCCGCCGGTCGGGACGGGGGCGAAGTCGATGACGACGTCGTGGCGTTCGGCGGGGGCCATCGGCAGGGTGCGGTGGGTGACGGGGGCGGCGAGCAGGCCCTGGTCGGAGCCGATCTGGACGAGGTCGAGGCGGCGTCCGTCGTCGGTGACCGCCTCCAGTGCGTAGTGGCGGGCGTTGGAGGCGTTGAGCAGGCGCAGCCGGTGGCGGGCGGCGTCGGTCTCGTGGACGGGCCAGGGGGCGCCGTTGACGAGGATGACGTCGCCGAGGACGCCGGCGAGGTAGGGCTCGCGCACGCCGGGGCGTTCGCGCAGGGTGGGGTCGAGGGACGGGTAGTGGAGGCTGCCGTCGGCGGTGAAGGCGCGGTCGGTGATCATCAGGGGCAGTTCGCGGGGGCCGGCGGGCAGGCCGAGGGAGTCCTCGGTGTCGTCGCGCACGATGTGCAGGCCGGCGAGGCCGCGCCAGATCGCGGGGGCGGTGAAGTCCATGCGGTGGTCGTGGTACCAGAGCAGGGCGGGGCGCTGGTCGTTGGGGAAGGTGTAGTCGCGGGTGAGGCGGCTGGTGACGGCGCGCGGGTCGGCCATGCCCTGGGCGTCCCGGGCCATGCCGGGCATGCCCGCCATGGCGTGCGCATCCGGTCCGGCGGCGGGGTCGGGCCAGGCGGCGGGCAGCACGAGGTCGGTGGGGTAGCCGTCGGAGGCGGCCGGGGTGCGTCCGCCGTGCAGGTGGACGACGGTGGGCACCGGCAGCTCGTTGCGGTGCGTCACGGTGACGGGGCGGCCGCGGCGGGACTCGATCGTGGGGCCGGGGAAGGTGCCGCCGTACGTCCACAGGCGGGTGCGCAGGCCGGGCAGGATCTCGGCGCTCACCTCGCGCTGGGTGATCTCGTAGCGGTCGGCGGCGCCGTCGGTGGCGACGGGCCTGAGCACGGCGGGCAGGGGCAGCGGGGTCCGGAACGGGGGCGGCAGCGCGGCGGTGCTGCGCAGTTCGGCGCCGGTGGCGGCGGGACGGCGGGCGAGGGCGGCGGCGGAGGCCAGTCCGGCGGTGGTGAGCAGGCCGAAGGCGCCTCCGATGCCGAGGATCTGACGTCGGGTCAGGCCGAGCGGGCGAGGGTCGGAGGGGCCGGGGGCGGCGGTGCGGGTCTCGAAGTCCTCAGGCATGGTCGGCCTCCGGCTCCGGTCCGGTCTGCTGTGTCGGCCCGGTCTGCTGCGCCTGCTCCGGTCCGGTCCGGCGTTTCGGGGTGCGCGGCGGCAGTGGGGTGCGCCAGAGGGCGACGGCGAGGACGACGATCCCGGTGACGGTGGCCACCCCCAGCGGCAGGTGCAGCCACAGCGCGCCGCGCAGCCCGGCGACGTACTGCACGGTCTCGGCCGCGACCACGGCCAGCGTGGCGAGCAGCGGCCAGGAGCGGCGCAGCCGTACCCGGACCACGACGGCCGCGATCAGCTGGAGGTAGCCGAGCGAGGTGACGGCGTCGGCGCCGGCGGCGTGCCAGCCCAGGCCGTCGAAGTCGCCGCTGAGGTAGACCCCGGCGAACACGGGCTGGCCGGAGACGGCGACGGTGTGGGCGGTGACCAGGGCCCGCAGTGTCCAGCCGGCGGGCCCGGTCCGCTCCCCCGTGGCGGACCGGGCCGGTGTGCCCGGACGGGACCTGTCGGCTGCGATGGCCATGGCGCGCGTCCTTCCTCGCTCTGCTCGGGCCGCGCTGTTCCCGGTGCGCGGCCTGCCCATGACGCTATGACCCGCCGGTTATCGTGTCTAAGATCAATAGTGCTATGGCGTTATGCCGCAGAGGACATGGCAGCTGGGGGCGACCGGTGGACCTGAACACGCTCACCCAGTTCCTGGCGGTGGCGCGGCTGGAGCACCTGAGCCGCGCCGCCGAGGAACTGCGCGTCGCCCAGCCGTCGTTGAGCCGCAGCATCGCCCGGCTGGAGGCGGAGCTCGGCGCGCCACTGTTCGACCGGGGCGGGCGGCTGCGCCTCAACGAGGCCGGGCGGGTGTTCCGCGGCCACGTCGAGCGCTCGCTCGGCGAACTGGCGGCCG
Organism: Kitasatospora sp. NPDC059577; assembly: GCF_042735475.1. NCBI lineage: Bacteria > Bacillati > Actinomycetota > Actinomycetes > Kitasatosporales > Streptomycetaceae > Kitasatospora > Kitasatospora sp. NPDC059577. The sequence goes on from NZ_JBHWBZ010000006.1 coordinate 189,462, forward strand.
GACGGCGGGCGGTGGCCGAGGCCGCGGGGCGGGGCCTGGGCACGGTGCGGCTGGCGTCGGAGACCTTCCTGGCCTTCAGCGGGCCGCTGGCCGCGTTCAAGCGGGCCCACCCCGAGGTGGAGATCGAGCTGCACCAGCTGTCCGCCGAGGAGATGGGCCGCCGGCTGCGGGCCCGGGAGATCGACCTCGCCGTGGCCTCCCAGCCGATCGCCGCCGAGGGCCTGGAATCCGTCCTGCTGCTGGACGAGGAGGTCGGACTGGCCGTCGCCCTCGGGCACCCGCTGGCCACCCGCGCCGCGGTCGGCATCGACGACCTCGCCGACCAGCCGTTCATCGCCGCCCGGCCCGGGCACTGGCAACGGCGGCTGCTGGAGCGGCTGTTCGCCGGGCGCGGCCTGGTGCCGCGGATCGTCTGCGAGGGCGACGAGGCGGGCACCATCGCCGAGCTCATCAGCGCGGGCCTGGGCATCGGCCTGGTGCCCGCCATCGCCCGGCGCACCGCCACCCGCCTGCCGCTGACCTGGGTCGCCGTCGACAGCCCCGACTGCCGGCGCGCCCTCACCCTCTCCTGGGGCGCGGGCGGGCGCCTGCCCACCGCCGCCCGCCTGCTGCGCGACGCCGTCGCCGCCTGGGACTGGACGGGCGGCGGACCGGCCTGACGACGACGGCGGCGGCCGGGCCTGACGGCGGGCAGCGGGCGGGGGCGGCCGGCGGCCCCCGCCTCGGACCGTGCGGGTACGAGCGGTTTGGCCCACAATGGGAGGAGAAACAGGACAGAGAGTGACGCAGAGTTAACGCAACCGGCACGCGGTTCCCCGTCCCGTGGCCTGTGTCCTCGTGAGTTCCGGCATGCCGCAGGAGCACTGACAGGTCGACGGTGCGGCGCGGTCGCGGCCTCCGGCCGGTGACGCCGCCGTCCGGCACGCCCTCCGGCGGGCCGGGGACGGCACACCCCGGGGAACGCGTACCCTGCGCAACCGTCGCCGACGCGAAAGCGGACAGGAACCGCTCCAGGAGCACCCGAGGTTGACATGGCCGGCAAGAACTCCGAACCCGGTGGGCCCAGCGGTATCGGCGACCGCCCACAGGACGACTTCGTGGCGAGGAACCTGTCCGACCCGACCGAACGGCCCCCCAGGACGCTCACGCTCAGTGGCCTGCTCGGCGACAGCGACCGCACCGGCTTCCGGCGCCTGTACTTCAACAAACAGCTCGACTACTACGCCGAGTTCGCCTCCGCCGACGTCCTGTCGGCGGAGGACGTCGGCAGCGACCAGCCACCCTTCGTCGGCCTCGACGCCACCAAGGTGACCCTGCGTCGCGACGCCACCGTCCACTTCACCCAGGTGGCATCCGCCACCCCCGTCGACGAGTTCGACCTCGACCTGCGACTCGGGCAACCGCGCCGCACGGGGACGGTACCGACGACCCTGCCCGGGCCGGAGACCTTGCCGGGACCGACCTTGGACGGCTGCCGCACCGACCTCGGCTGCATCACCGACTTCGACTGTCCGACGGAGTTCAACACCGGCTGCAGGCACACATGCCAGTGCACCGCGGACACGGCGTGCGTCACCTTCGACAGCACGTGCCGGTGCACCGCGGACGCGAGGTGCGCCACCGCAGCGTGCCCCACCATCGAGGTCACCTGCCAGTGCACCGCGGACGCGGCGTGCGCCCGTATCGGCGTCACGGGCCGGTGCACCGCGAACGCGGCGTGCGCCACCATCTTCGACACGTGCGGGTGCACCGCGGACGCGTGCGTCACCCGTGCCGGGGCCACCTGCGCCACCTGCGCGGGCGCCACATGCCACACCTGCGACCGGGCCACCTGCGCCATCTGCGCGGTCGTCACCAGCCACACCTGCTTCGACACCTGCGACCCGAACGTCTTCACCTGCGGGCCGAACCCGCAGTGCAGGGTCTGACGACATCCGGCACGCTGTGGAAGCGGAGCAGGAACCTCACCAGTAGCACCCGAGGCCGAAATGACCGGCAAGAACTCCGAACCCGGTGGGACCAGCGGCATCGGCGACCGCCCACAGGACGACTTCGTGACGAGGAACCTGTCCGACCCCTCCGACCGCCCGCCCAGAACGCTCACACTCAGTGGCCTGCTCGGCGACAGCGACCGCACCGGATTCCGACGCCTGTACTTCAACAAGCAGCTCGACTACTACGCCGAGTTCGCCTCCGCCGACGTCCTGTCGGCGGAGGACGTCGGCAGCGACCAGCCGCCCTTCGTCGGACTCGACGCCACCAAGGTGACCCTGCGTCGCGACGCCACCGTCCACTTCACCCAGGTCGCCCAGGCCACCCCCGTCGACGAGTTCGACCTCGACCTCCGGCTGGGGCAGCCGCGACCGACGGGGATGGTTCCCCGCGGACCGGAGACCTTCCCGGGGCCGACGTTGCGCGGCTGTCGCACCGAATTCGTCTGCGCCACCGACTTCGGCTGTCCGACGGAGTTCAACACCGGCTGCAGGCCGCACACCTGCCAGTGCACCGCGGACACGGCGTGCGTCACCTTCGACAGCACCTGCCGGTGCACCGCGGACGCGGCGTGCGCCACCGCGGCGTGCGCCACCGTCGGCCCCGAGACGCGTCAGTTCACCGCGAACGCGGAGTGCGCTACCCAGACCACCTGCCTCACCTGCGGCGAGGCCACCTGCGCCACCTGCGCGGGCGCCACCTGCCGCACCTGCGACGGAGCCACCTGCGCCACCTGCGCGGGCGCCACCTGCCGCACCTGCGACCAGGCCACCTGCGACACCTGCCACGGCACCACCTGCCGTACCTGCGACACCTGCAACCCGCACGTGTTCACCTGCGGGCCGAACCCGCAGTGCAGGGTCTGACAGCGTGGAGACAGAGCAGGAACCGCTCCAGTAGCACCCGAGGTTGACATGGCCGACAAGAAATCCGGATCCGGTGGGACCGGCGGTATCGGCGACCGCCCACAGGACGACTTCGTGGCGAGGAACCTGTCCGACCCGTCCGAACGACCGCCCAGGACGCTCACGCTCAGCGGCCTGCTCGGCGACAGCGACCGCACCGGGTTCCGACGCCTGTACTTCAACAAGCAGCTCGACTACTACGCCGAGTTCGCCTCCGCCGACGTCCTGTCGGCGGAAACCGTCGACAGCGACCGGCCGCCCTTCGTCGGACTCGACGCGACGAAAGTCACCCTGCGTCGCGACGCCACCGTCCACTTCACCCGGGTCGCCCAGGCCACCCCCGTCGACGAGTTCGACCTCGACCTGCGACTCGGGCCGCGCCGGGCCGGGACGGTGCCCACGAAGCAGCCCGCCGAGCCGCAGACCTGGGAGGCCGAGTGCCCCGGGCCGACGTTCGGCGACTGTGTCACCGAATTCGCCTGCGCCACCGACGTCGACTGTCCGACGGCGATCACCGTCTGCAAGCCTCGCACGTGCCACGTCACCGAGAACGGCACGTGCGAGACCTGTGTCGGCGCCACCTGCGAGAACACCTGCTTCCAGCAGACCTGCGCCACCTGCGGCGAGAACACCTGCGTCACGTGCGGCGGGGCCACCTGCCGTACCTGCGACCGGGCCGCCACGTGCGTCACCTGCATCACCTGCGCCACCTGCCGCGAGGCCACGTGCGTCACCTGCCGCGGGCAGACCTGCGTCACCTGCGACCGGGCCACCTGCGACACCTGCCACGGCACCACCTGCCGTACCTGCGACACCTGCAACCCGCACGTGTTCACCTGCGGGCCGAACCCGCAGTGCAGGGTCTGACAGCGTGGAGACGGAGCAGGAACCGCTCCAGTAGCACCCGAGGTTGACATGGCCGACAAGAAATCCGGATCCGGTGGGCCCAGCGGTATCGGCGACCGCCCACAGGACGACTTCGTGGCGAGGAACCTGTCCGACCCGTCCGAACGACCGCCCAGGACGCTCACGCTCAGCGGCCTGCTCGGCGACAGCGACCGCACCGGGTTCCGACGCCTGTACTTCAACAAGCAGCTCGACTACTACGCCGAGTTCGCCTCCGCCGACGTCCTGTCGGCGGAAACCGTCGACAGCGACCGGCCGCCCTTCGTCGGACTCGACGCGACGAAAGTCACCCTGCGTCGCGACGCCACCGTCCACTTCACCCAGGTCGCCCAGGCCACCCCCGTCGACGAGTTCGACCTCGACCTGCGACTGGGGCCGCGCCGACCGGGTGCGCCCCAGGGACCGGCCACCCTGCCGGGGCCGACCTTCGACGGCTGTCGCACCGAATTCGGCTGTCCGACGGAATTCAACACCGGCTGCAGGCCGCACACCTGCCAGTGCACGGACGCGGGGTGCGTGACCTTCGACGCCACGTGCCGCTGCACCGCGAACCCGGCGTGCGTGACCTTCGACGCCACGTGCCGCTGCACCGCGGGCCCGGTGTGCGGCACCGTCGCCACCTTCCGCTGCACCGTCGGCGTGGAGTGCGGCAACGTCGACACCTTCCGTTGCACCGCGGGCCCGGCGTGCGGCACCGTCGACACCCTGCGCTGCACCGGCCCGGCGTGCGGCACCTTCCCCACGCTCACCGAGGTCCCCGGCGAAGCGCCCCGGATCCAAACGGGCGCTCCCTGCCTCACCGAGTTCGCCCACACGTGCCAGACCTGCCCCGGTGACACCTGCAGCACCTGTGACGACTCCACCTGCAACACCTGCCACGGCGCCACCTGCCACGACGCCACCTGCCACGGCGCCACCTGCCAAGGCGCCACCTGCCACGACGCCACCTGCCAGGGCGCCACCTGCCACACCTGCGTCACCTGCCACACCTGTGCCACCTGCGCCACCTGCGCCGTGTGCCAGACCCGCTCCACCTGCAACCCGGACGTGCTCACCTGCGGACCGAACCCGCAATGCACAGCCTGAGAATCCGGCGCACCGTGGAGACGGAGCAGGAACCGCTCCAGCAGCACCCCGGAGGTTGACATGGCGGACAGGAACTCCGGATCCGGTGGGCCCCGCGGTACCGGCGACCGCCCACAGGACGACGTCGTGGCGAGGAACCCGTCCGACCCGTCCGGACGGTCGCCCGGGACGCCGACGCTCAGCGGCCTGCTCGACGACGACCGCTTCACCCACCGTGGACACAGCGTGTGTGGACACAGCGTGTGCAGGACCGGCGTATGCAACCGATGACGACACCCCGCACGACGCCGGCAGCAACGGCGACGGCAGCAACAGGAAACGGCGGCTGGGCGCCGCGGCTGGGGCCGGCGGCGGGGGAGCGCGCGCTCGAAGCCGCCCGGCTGATCGCCGACCGGGCCACCAGCCCGCCACGGGTACGGGCCGCGATCGAACTCGCCGCCCGGCAGACCTCGTTCCCCGGCTCGGTGCACTGGGACCCGGTGTCGCTGGCGCAGGGGGACACCGGCCAGGCGCTCCTCTGCGCCCAGCTGCACCGCTGCTTCCCCGCCGAGGGCTGGGACCGCGCCGGGCACGCGCACCTCGCGAGCGCGGTGACCGCGCTGGAGCGGCGCGGCGGCGCCGGGCCGAGCCTGTTCGGCGGGCTGAGCGGCCTGGCGTTCTGCGCGGCGGTGCTGGGTGAGGGCCGCGGCTACCGGCGCCTGCGCCAGGTGCTCGACGCCCCGATCGCGGCGGCGAGCCTGTCCGGGGCGGCGGAACTGCGCGGGCGCAGCGGCGTGCCGGTGTCGACGTTCGACCTCATCTCGGGCCTGAGCGGCATCGCCACCCACCTGCTGCCCGCCGGGCCGGACCGCCCGGCGCACCCGGCGCTGGCGCAGGTGCTGCGTGCCTTGGTCGGCCTGGCCCGCCCCGACGGGAGCCCGCCCGCCTGGTACACCCCGGCGGCGCTGCTGCACGACGAGGAGCAGGCCCGCGCCTATCCGCTCGGCAACCTCAACTGCGGTCTGGCGCACGGCATCCCGGGCCCGCTGGCGCTGCTGGCGCTGGCCGCGCGCAGCGGCGTCGAGGTCGAGGGTCTGGAGGCGGCCGTGCGCGGGCTGGCCGGGTGGCTGCTGGCGCACCGGGCGGACGATGCGGCCGGGCCGAACTGGCCGGCCGTCGTCCCGCTGGTCGACGGCGGCCCGGGGCTGCGTGAGGGCCGGGCGGGCTTCGCCACCCGCAGTGCGTGGTGCTACGGCAGTCCGGGGATCGCCAGGGCGCTGTGGCTGGCGGGCAGCGCGCTCGGCGACGACGGGCTGTGCGGCGCGGCGGTGCGGGCGATGGAGGCGGTCTACCGCCGGCCCGTGTCCGAGCGCCACATCGACTCCCCGACGTTCTGCCACGGCGTGGCAGGTCTCCTCCAGGTGACGCTGCGCTTCGCCGACGACACCGGGTTGCCCGTGTTCACGGAGGCCGCCGCCGGTCTCACGGAGCAGATCCTGGCGCACGTCGACCCGGCGCGGCCGATGGGGATCGCGACGCTGGAGCCTGCGGGCAACCGTGTCGACCAGCCCGGGTTCCTCGACGGGGCGGCCGGGGTCGCCCTCGTCCTGCTGGCGGCGGCGACGGACCGGGAGCCGGTGTGGGACCGCGCGGTGGCGCTGTCATGACGCCCGCCCCGGACCCCGCCGGCAACACGGCCGCGCCGCGGCGCCGCGGCCGCGGTCCGCTCTACGAACCGGCGCCGTGGCTGATCGTCCGCACCCCCGTGCTGCCGGCCCGCGGGCCGGGCGCCGCCGCCCCGGGCGACCCGCGCGCCGCCCTCGCCGACCCGCGTGTGCTCCGGGCCCTGGCCGTCGCCAGCCCCGACCTGCTCGACGCCCTGCAGCGCCCCGGGGCGAGCGCGCGCGACGCCGCGCGGGCCGAGCTGAAACTGGCCCGCTACCTGATCCGGATGAGCACCCGGCCCACCCCGTACGGGGCGTTCGCCGCCGTGTCCCTCGCGGGCTGGGGCGAGCGCACCACGCTGTCCGTGCGCAACGACGCCGACCGCATCCGCACCCGTCCCGACATGGGCTGGCTGACCGAGCTGTGCCTCGCCCTGGAGCAGGACCCCGCCGCCCGCGCCGACAGCCGCTGGACGGCCGGCGCCCTCGCCGTGGAGCGCCACGGACGGATCGCCCCGGCCGACGGCACGGGTGCCGGGAGCGGCGGCTCGGTGCGCCTGACCGGCGCCGTCCGCGAGGCGCTGCGCGCCGCCCGCCCACCCCTGCCGTACGGGGTGCTGCGCCGGCGCCTGCTGGAGCGCACGGGCGGCAGCGCCGAGCAGGTGGAGCGGCTGCTCGCCGAGCTGTGGCGCCAGCGTCTGCTGGTCACCGACCTGCGGGCCGCACTCACCACCGCCGACCCGGCCGAGGAGCTGCGGGGCCGTCTCGCCGAGCGCCCCGCCTGCGCCGCCACCGCCGCTCTGCTCGGCGGCCTGCTCGCCGAGATGGCCGACCTCGACGGCGCTGCGGCGGAGGAGGCGCCGAAGCGGGCCCGTGCCATCGCCAGGCGTGCCGAGTCCGTGCACCCGGCGGGCGGGTCGGCGTTCCAGACCGACATGGCGCGGCCGTTGGGCGGTGACCGGCTCGCCGCCCGCGTCGGCGAGGACTGCGCCCGGGCGGCCGAGCTGCTCCTGCGCCTGTCGCCGCAGCCGCTGGGCAGTGTCGAACTGGCGGCCCACCGCGTCGCGTTCGCCCAGCACTACGGCTACGACCGGGAGGTGCCGCTGCTGGAGCTGCTGGACGAGCACACCGGGATCGGCCCGCTCTCGCACGCGCACGGCGCCCGTTCCGCGCTGGCGCCCGACGTGGCCGCCCGGCGTGCGAACGCGCTCACCGACCTGGCCCTGGGGGCCCTGCGGGACGAGCGGCGCGTGGTCGAGCTGACCGACTCCCTGCTCGCCGACCTCCAGACCCTCGATCCCGCGGCCGCCCCCGTAGCCGCGCCGCTGTCGCTGGAGCTGTCCGCCTTCGTCGCCGCCGCCTCCCGCCAGGCCGTGGACCACGGGGACTTCCTGCTGGTCGTCGGCCCCAACCTGGGCGCCAGCAGCGCCGGTCGCTCGCTGGGGCGGTTCGCCGACCTCCTCGCGCCGCAGGGCCCGGCGGCGCTGCGCGCCCTGGGCGAGGCCGAGGACCGGGCCCGCCCCGGCGGCGCGCTGCCCGCCGAGGTCGTCTACCTGCCCGCGAACCACCGGATGGCGAACGTCGTCGTGCGCCCCGCCGTGGCCGGGTACGAGATCGTCCTCGACGTGCCCGCGGGGGTGCCCGCCGAGCGGGTCGTGCCGCTGGACGACATCGTGGTCGGCATCCGCCGCGACCGCTACCGGCTGCGGTCGCGGCGCTTGGACGCCGAGCTGCGCCCGACCGCGCGGCACATGCTCAACACCCACCAGGCGCCCGCGGTCTGCCGGTTCCTGGACGAGGTGGCCCGTGACGGCTCGCCCGAGTTCGCGCCCTTCGACTGGGGTCCGGCGGCCGGCTTCCCGTTCCTGCCCAGGGTGCAGTGCGGCCGGATCGTGCTCGCCCCCGCCCGGTGGCTGCTGCGCCCCGCCGCCGAGGGCGTCGACGCCGACGGCGGGGGGCGGGCGGGCGACGCCGGGTCCTTCGCCGCCCACGTGGCCGCCTGGCGCACCGAGTGGTCCGTCCCGGCGCGTCTGTACCTGACCATGGCCGACAACCGGCTGCTGCTCGACCTCGACGACCCCGGCCAGGTCGAGCAGCTGCGTGCCGAGGCCCGCAGCAGCCGCGCCGGGCTGCTGCTCCAGGAGGCGCTGCCCGACACCGCCGACGCGTGGGTGCCCGGCACGGACGGCGTGTTCATGAGCGAGCTCGTCGCCCCGCTCGTCCTGCGCCCGCAGCCGGCCGCGCAGGCCGTACCGCAGCCGGAGCCCGCGGTGGCGCGGGCGGAGCCCGCCGCGCCCGTACCCGTCCGGGACCGGGTGCGCCTGCCGGGCAGCGACTGGCTGTTCGCCAAGTTCTACGGCGACCGCGACCAGGAGAACGCCCTGCTGGCCGGGCCCCTGCGGCGGCTGTGCGAGATGGCCGAGGTCTCCGGGCTCGCGCACCAGTGGTTCTTCATCCGGTACACGGACCCCGACCCGCACCTGCGCCTGCGCTTCAAGGGCGAGCAGGAGGCCCTGACCCGGCACCTGCTCCCGGAGGTCGCCCGCCTCGCCGCCGAACTCACCGACCAGGGCCTGCTCTCCCGGCTGGTCATCGACACCTACGAGCGCGAACTCGAACGCTACGGCGGCTCGCAGGGGACCGACGTCAGCGAGGAGGTCTTCTGTGCCGACAGCCGGGCGGTGATGCGGCTGCTCGCCGAGACCGGAGCGGACTCCCCCGCCTCCCCCGCCTCGCCCGCCTCCCCCGTCGACGGCGACCTGACCGAGCTGGCCGCCGTGAGCACCGACGACCTGCTCGCCGGGCTCGGCCTCGACGCCGGGGAGCGCCTGCACTGGTACACCGACCAGGCCCGGCAGTTCTACGGCTCCGCCCGCCGCCAGGCCGGCGAGGACTACCGGGTGCGCCAGCGGCGCCTGCGCGCCCTGCTCGGCAGCCCGCAGGGGCCGGACCTGCTGGGCGGCGCGGTGCAGGAGATCCTGGCGCAGCGGCGCGACGCGCTGGCCGGGGCCGTCGAGCGGCTGTCCGCGCTGGAGGCCGCCGGGGACCTGTCCACCGACCGCGAGCGGCTGCTCGGCAGCTACGTCCACCTGCACTGCAACCGGCTGCTGGCCGAACGGCGCCCGGCGGAGGGGCTGCTGGTCCAGCTGCTCCAGCGCACCCGCAAGGGCCTGAGCGTGGAGCCGGCCCCCGCCCGTGCCCGCGGCCGCCCCTGACGAAGGGTCCTAGAGTTTCGCGGCCGAGAAGGTGTCGCACTGGGCGAGGTCGCCGCTGCGGTAGCCGGTGGTGAACCAGGCCTTGCGCTGCTCGGAGGAGCCGTGCGTCCAGGCTTCCGGGTTGATCCGCCCGGTGGCCTGCTGCTGGATGCGGTCGTCGCCGACGGCCGCGGCCGCGTCCAGGCCCTGGGCGATGTCCTGGTCGGTGAGGGAGGCGATCAGGGGCCGCCCGGTGGAGGGCTGCGGGGTCGTGGTGGCGTGGTGCGCCCACACCCCGGCGTAGCAGTCGGCCTGCAGTTCCAGGCGCACCGAGGCGCTGTTGGCGCCCGAGCGGTCGTTGCCGACCTTCTGCATGGTGCCGGTGAGGGTCTGGATGTGGTGGCCGTACTCGTGGGCGACGACGTAGGACTCGGCGAACGGGCCGCCCTTGGCGCCGAAGCGGCTGGAGAGTTCGTTGAAGAAGCCGAGGTCGACGTAGGCCTTCTTGTCGCCGGGGCAGTAGAACGGGCCGACCGCCGAGGTCGCCGACCCGCAGGCGGTGGAGACCTGGTTGGTGAACAGCACCGTCTCGGCGCTCTTGTACGGGATGTTGGTGCGGCGCGGCAGTTCGGTGCGCCAGAAGTCCTGGAGGCTGTTGGTGACGGCCACGATCCGGCAGTCCTGGCGCTTGTTGGCGTCGGCGCCGGTCTTGCAGGCCTGCTGTGCCTCGCCGGCGGTGCGCACGCCGTTGGAGGAGGTGGAGCCGCTGCCGGAGGACAGGCCCAGCATCTTGGGGTCGACGCCGAGGACGATCGCGAACAGGACCGCGATCAGGCCCACGGCCCCGCCGCCGATGGCGACCTTCCCGCCGGGGATGCCGCGCCGGTCGTCCACCTGCGAGGTGTCGAGGTCGCCCTGGTCGTCGAACTGCATTGCCCTGCCTGCCCGCCTGTGTCGTGTTCCGCCCTGCTGGTGACGGTCTGTACCGCCGACGGCCGGCCCCAGCCTACGGGCAGCGGCTCCCGGCACGGAGCAGTGGGGCCGGGGCCCCAGACGGGGGCCGGAGCCTCAGGCGGGGGCCGGAGCCTCACGCGGGGGCCGGGGCCTCAGGCGGGGGCCGGAGCCTCACGCGGGGGCCGGGGCCTCAGGCGGGGGCCGGGGCGCCGACGACGCGCAGCAGGTCCAGGCGGGAGGCGGAGTCGCTGCCGGGCGCGGCGGTGTGCACGAGCAGCAGCTGGTCCTCGCCGCCGGCGGCCAGCACCTCGCACTCCAGCTCCAGCGGCCCGACCGTCGGGTGCAGCACGCGCTTGTGGCCGCTGCGCCGCCGGGCGACCTCGTGGCGCTCCCAGTGGGAGGTGAACTCCGCTCCGGTGGCGAGGAGTTGTTCCAGCAGTTCGGTGGCGCGCCGGTCCCCGGGGCGGGCGGTGCGGGCGGCGCGCAGGGCGGCGACGTGGGCGCGGGCGAGGTCGTCGTGGTCCTCGGGCGGGAAGAGCGCGCGGGCGCCGGGTTCGGTGAACCAGCGCAGCAGCAGGTTGCGGCGCTCGGGCGGCAGGGCGGCGGTGTCCCCGAAGACGGCGGCGGCCATCGGGTTCTGCGCGAGGACGTCGCCGACGTCGGTGACCACCTGGGCGGGTGTGTCGTGCAGCCGGTCCAGGATGAGCAGCAGTCCGGGCCGGACGTGCCCGAGCGGGCCGTGGCGGCGCGGCGGTTCGTGCCCGGCGAGGCGGAACAGGTGGTCGCGTTCGTCCTCGCTGAGCCGCAGGGCCCGTGCCAGCGCGGCGAGCAGCTGCGGTGAGGGCTGCGGCCCGCGCCGCTGTTCGAGGCGGGCGTAGTAGTCGACCGACAGTCCCGCCACGTGCGCCACCTCCTCGCGCCGCAGTCCGGGGGTGCGGCGGCGCACCCCGGGCGGCAGGCCGAGGTCGGCGGGGGTGAGGCGGGCCCGGGTCCGGGTGAGGAAGTCGGCCAGTGCCGGTCGGTCGATCATGCCCCCAGCATGCCCCCCGGGGGGTGGGCGCAGCCAGGGACGGGCGGTCCCCGGCTGCGCGGGCGCCGCGCCTGCGCCGGGCGCGCCCGTCCCGCCGCTAGCGTCGTGACCGGCAGAACTTCCTGTTGCGGAAAGATCGGTGACGACATGTCGAACGAGGCGAAGCGGCGCATCTTCGCGATGCTGGACAGCGACGGCGACGGTGTGATCTCCCACGACGAGTACCTCGCCCGGGTCGACCGGGCGGCGTCGGCCTTCGGGCGCGGCCCGCAGGATCCGCTGGTCGTCGCGGCCCGCGTGGCCCACCGGGAGGTCTTCGGGCAGATGGACGGGGACGGTGACGGTGGCGTCACGTTCGAGGAGTACCGCGACTGGGCCGGCCACGAGGCCTTCGAGCAGACCTGCCGGCCCGCCCTCGGTTCGCTGTTCGACCTCGCCGACTCCGACGGCGACGGGCGCCTGACCCGCCCGGAGTTCACCCGGCTGCGGACGGCGAGCGGCAACCCGGCCGAGGGGGCCGACGCCGCGTTCGACGCCCTGGACGTCGACGGCGAGGGCGTCGTGGGACGCGCCGCGTACCTGGCCGCGATCCACGACTTCCTCACCACCGGTGCCTCCCCCATGGCCGGCGCCTACGGCGACGCCCGCCCGGACCCTCGGGAGCTGTCCGCCCGCTGACCGCCGACCGCCCGCCGCTGTGTCCTCCCGGCGCGGGCCGGGAGGACACACCCGGGCCGGAAGGGCGCACCCGGGCCGGGCGGGAATTCGGGTGCCCCGCCGGTGAGGGCCGTGCGAGCATCGGCGGGTGATCGACATCGAGGAGCTGTCCGGCGCCGGCCTGGTCGGCAGGCGGCTGGTCGGGGTGACCGCGGCGTGGCACCACGACGGCGACGACGAGCCGTCGTTGCTGCACCTGTGGCTCCACCTGGAGGGCTTGGGCCCGGTGCTGTTCCACACGCCGTCGACCGGCCTGTCGTTGCGGGCCGAGCAGCCGTGCGCGCCGTACTCGATGGCGCCGTACGGCAGTGTCCGGGTGGCCGACGATCCGCCCGGCGTCCCGGTGACGGGGTTCGTCGGGCAGGTGGTCCGCTCGGTGCGGGAGATCGGCTACGACGACGGCCGGGTCGGCTTCCCGGCCGGTCTGGCGCTCGGGTTCCCCGGCGGGAGCGTCCGTCTGCTCGCCCTCGTGGACGAGCTGGTCGTCGCCCGTGACCGGCACCTGGGCGCGGTCGAGGCGCACCTGTCCGAGGGCCCGGACCTCGCCGCGGCGGGCGGCGTGCCTTGCGCCGGTGGGAGGGGCTGAGGGCGGTGGCCACCCACCCGGGCCGCGACTACGCGGTCACCGCGATGTACTCCGTGGCCGACGACTCCTGGCACCTGGAGCTGGAGTTCGTCCGCGAGCAGCGCACGATCGCGACGGCGCTGGTCCCCGACGAGGACCCGGCCCGGGAGCCGGTGGTGCGTTGGGACGCCCAGGAGCCGTGCCCGGACGTCCCGTTCGAGGTGATGCGCTGGTTCGTGGCGCTGGTCGAGGAGGAGATCCGCACCTGCCGCGCCTGGATGCGGCTGCGGCCCGGGCTGGTGGAGGTCGTGCACGGCCTGCGCCGGGAGTACGCGGGCGCCGTCGACGACGGCGGCTTCCCCGCCGTCCTCGCGCAGGTGCGCGCCGCGGTCGCCGGGGCGGACGTGCCCGCGGTCCTGGCGGCCGCCTTCGGGCGGAGTCCCGACGGCGCCGAGCTGAGCGGCGCAGGGACGCTGCGGATCGTCGAGGAGGCGGCAGCGGCCGGCTGACCGGCCGTCAAGGACCCGGTGGAGGGGGATGCCGCACGCTCCGGGAGCGACCCCGCCGCGTGAGGACCGCTCCGCGGGGGCGGTCCGGCCGGCCCGGCCCCCAGCCAGGGACCGGCGGTCCCTGGTTCGGGAGGTCTCTGCCGCGGCGCTCGGGGCCCGGGCAGGGTGATGGGTGTCGGAGGACGGAAACTTTCCTGGAGGAGACGGGCGATGGCGACGATTCTGGTGACGGGCGCAACCGGTGCGGTGGGCAGCCGGCTGGTGCCGCGGCTGCTGCGGTGGGCCGGGGCTCAGGGCTCCTCGGTGCGGGTGCTGGTGCGCGACGAGGCGAAGGCCCGGGCCCTGGCGGGGCTCGGCGCGCAGGTGGTGGTCGGCGACCTGCGCGAGGAGGCGGACCGGGAGCGGGCGCTGACGGGGGCCGACGCGGTGCTGAACGTGGCGGCGGCGCCGCGCGGGGTGTCGGACGAGGCCGCGTGGGAGGTCAACCGGGACGCGGCGGTGGCGCTGGGCCGGGAGGCGGCGAAGGCGGGGGTGGCCCGGTTCGTCCAGACCAGTACGAACCTGGTGTACGGGCGGGGACTGGGCCGCCCCGCCGTGGAGGACGACCGCCTGGCGCCGGACCCGGCGTGGGGGGCGTACGCGGCGTCCAAGGCCCGGGCGGAGGAGGGGCTGCGCGCACTGGGCGACGAACTCCCGCTGGTGGTGGCGCGGTTGGCGTTCGTGTACGGGGAGGGCGATCCGCATCTGGCGCAGTCGCTGCGGTGGGCGGCCGGCTGGCCCGCGCACCAGCGCCTGGCGGTGGTGCACCACGCGGACGTGGCACGGGCACTGTGGCGGGCGGTGTCGACGCCCGGCATCGAGGGGCGGGCGTACAACGTCGGTGACGACGCCCCGCTGACGGCCTGGGACCTGCACGCGCTCAACGGGCGCACGCATCCGGGGGGTTCGCCCGAGGCGGCGGCGTTCGACCCGTGGGAGGGCCAGGTGTCGACTGCCGCCGCCCGCCGCGACCTGGGCTGGCACCCGCTGTTCCCCTCGGCCTGGGCGGCGGCCGAAGCCGGGGCGCTGTAGCGGGCGCGCCGGGACGCAGACGGGGCATGGCACGGCGGGCACGGCACGGCACGGCGGGCACGGCACGGCACGGCGCCGGGCGCGGGACGGCGGGCACGGCACGGCGCCGCGGGCGCGGGACGGCGGGCACGGCACGGCGGAACCGTCGGGTGGGTGTCGGGCCGACGTCGTGGCCCGCCGGTGTGCCCGGCCGCGAGGATGATCCCTGGCCGCGGGACCGGGGGCACCGCTGCGGCGCGGACGGCGGAGGCCGGGCACCGGGCACCTGGCACCTGGCGGACCGGCCCGCACCGTCATCCCCTGTTCCTCCCGGTGCACGGACGCACGGGCCCGGGAGGTCGTCACGAGGAAGGTGTTCGCCGCACGCGCCGCGAGCGGGGCGCTGTCCCTGGCCGTGCCGGCCGCGACCGCGGTGCCGGCCCCTGTCGATCGGTCGACCACAGCGGCGGCCCCTTCGGCTCGCCTCAGCGGTGCGAGGACCCGGGTGCCGCAGCGCGGGCAGGTGGGGCATCGACGACTGCGGCTTCGTCCGGGGCCACTGGTACGCCTTCGCGCCGTGACGGCGCAGGCGCCCGCCCGGACGGGCCCGGGCGGCGGCTGAACCGGACGGGCCCGGGCGGGCCGGTGCCCGGCCCTCCCCGTGCGGGGACGGGGAGGGCCGGGCGGCGGGCTCAGCCCGCGTTCACGGGTGCGGGCGCGTAGCCGGCCGGGCGGGTGGTGAAGGTGCCGCGGCCCTGGGTGCGGCCGCGCAGGCGGCTCGCGTAGCCGAACAGTTCGGCCAGCGGCACCAGTGCGCTCACCTGCGCGGTGGCGCCGGGTGCGGCCGTGGTGGCCCGGACGTGGCCGCGCCGGGCGGCGAGGTCGCCGAGGACGGTGCCGAGCGCGTCCTCGGGCACGGTGACCGTCACCTCCGCGACCGGCTCCAGCAGCCGCATCCGCGAGGCCCGCAGTGCCTCGCGCAGCCCGAGGCGGGCGGCGGTGCGGAAGGCGAGCTCGGAGGAGTCCTTGGGGTGGGTGGCCCCGTCGGTGAGGGTGACGGCGACGCCGGTGACCGGGTGGCCGCCGAGCGGACCCTCGGCGAGGGCGTCCCGGCAGCCCGCCTCGACGGCCTGCACGTACTCGCGCGGCACCCGCCCGCCGGTGACGGCGGAGGCGAACGCGAAGTCCGCCCCGCTGTCGTCCGGCAGCGGCCGGACGTCCAGCACGAGGTGCGCGAACTGGCCCGCGCCGCCGTCCTGTTTGGCGTGCCGGTACACGAAGCCGGCCACGCCCTCGACCAGGGCCTCGCGCAGCGCGACCGTCGGCCGTCCGGTGACCGCCTCGACGCCGCTGTCGCGCCGCACCTTCTCCACCGCGACCTCCAGGTGCAGTTCACCCAGCCCCGACAGGGTGCGCTGCCCGGTCTCGGGGTCGGTGGCCAGGCGCAGCGAGGGGTCCTCCTCGGCCAGGCGGGCCAGGGCGGCGGCGAGCTTGTCGGTGTCGGTGGCGCGGCGGGCCTCGACGGCGACGGTGACGACGGGGTCGGCGCTCACGGGGGCCTCCAGGAGGATGGGGTGGTCGGGGTCGCACAGGGTGGCGCCGACGCGGGCGGCCTTGGGGCCGATGACGGCGACGATGTCGCCGGCGCGGGCGTGGTCGGTCTCGGTGTGGCGGTCGGCGGTCACGCGCAGGATGCGGGCGACGCGTTCGCGGCGGCCGGTGGCGGTGTCGAGCACGGTCGCTCCCTTGTGCAGGGTGCCCGCGTACAGGCGCAGGTAGCTGAGGCGCCCGGTGGGGGCGGCGGTGACCTTGAACGCCAGGGCGGTCAGGGGCTGTTCGGGGTCGGCGGTGCGCTGCTGCGCGCCGTCGGCCGAGCGGACGGGCGGGACGTCGAGCGGGGAGGGCAGGTAGGCGACGGCGGCGTCCAGGAGGGGTTCGATGCCGCGGTTGCGGTAGGCGGAGCCGCACAGCACGACCACGGCCTCGCCGGTGCGGGTGAGTTCGCGCAGGGCGGTGGCGAGGGTGGCGGCGGTGACGGTGCCGTGGGTGCAGAACTCCTCCAGGGCTTGGGGGTTCAGTTCGGCGACGGCCTCTTCGAGGGCGCGGCGGCGCTGTGCGGCCAGGTCGGCGAGGTGCGCGGGCACCGGGGCCTCGGCGGCGGGGGTGCCGTCGTCGTGCCAGGTGTGGGCGCGCAGGTGCAGCAGGTCGATGACGCCGGTGAACGACTCCTCGGTGCCGATGGGGAGTTGGACGGCCAGCGGGTGCGGGTGCAGGCGTTCGCGGATGGAGGCGACGGCGGTGTCCAGGTCGGCGCCGGCGCGGTCGAGCTTGTTGACGAAGGCGATGCGGGGCACGCCGTGGCGTTCGGCCTGGCGCCAGACGGACTCGCTCTGCGGTTCGACGCCGGCGACCGCGTCGAACACCGCCACGGCGCCGTCCAGGACGCGCAGCGAGCGTTCGACCTCGTCGGCGAAGTCGACGTGGCCGGGGGTGTCGATGAGGTTGATGCGGTGTCCGGCCCAGGCGCAGGTGACGGCGGCGGCGAAGATGGTGATGCCGCGGTCGCGTTCCTGGGGGTCGAAGTCGGTGACGGTGGTGCCGTCGTGGACCTCGCCGCGCTTGTGGGTGGTGCCGGTGAGGTAGAGGATCCGTTCGGTGACGGTGGTCTTGCCGGCGTCGACGTGGGCGAGGATGCCGAGGTTGCGGACGGCGGCGATGGCGGCCACGTCGGTGGCGGTGGTGACGGCGGTGGTGGTGGTGTCGGTGCGCATGGCCCGGGTGCCTTTCGAGGCGGTTTCCTACGGGTGGGCGCGCGATTCGGCCGGTGCTGACGTGTGCTGAACGTGTGCTGACGCCGGCGTGTGATGACGGATCGTCAGGTTCGTTCCCGCCGGGGCCCGTACGGGAGCAGCGGGGCGGTGCGGGTTCAGGGTTCAGACGGTGGCAGCACGGCTCCGGTGCCGGCCGCGCAGCGGGCACCGGGAGGGCGGGGACACCAGGATCACCTCGTACCGGGAGGCGGGAGAGGGGGCGGCGGCGCTCTGCTTCGGCACGGCCGCTCGCCTCCTCTCTCGTCTCGTCCGTCGGCACGGTGGGCCGCGCGTCGGAGCGCGGCTGCGTGGCGAGTGTAGGGACGCCGGGTCACCGGGCGCGACGGGTTTTCCGGCGACGCACTTTCCGGCGAAGCGCTCTCCCGCGCCGGGCCCAGAGCGCCGGGCGACGGGCAACGCGCAGCGGGCAACGGGCCCGGCGTCGGCGTGCGCTACGGCGCAGTGAAGCGCAGCACGGGTTCGGACCAGCCGTCGTCGGGCACTCCGGCGTCGAGGGCAGCACCGATGGCGCGTTCCTCGTAGCCGAAGTGGGAGTCCATGATGGCGGCCAGTCCGTCGAGTTCGCGGCCGATGGCCTCCAGGTCGGCCGGGTCCGCGCCGGGTGTTGCGCCGGGTGCTCCGCCGGGCGCCGGGCCGGCCGTTGCGCCGGCCTGTTCGGCGAGCTCGCGCACCCGGGTGAGGATGGCGGAGATGAAGCCGTGGTCCTCGACGAGTTTGGCGACGGTCGGCGCCAGATCGGGCCGTTCGCGCAGGAGTCGGGCGAAGAGGCCGTCGTCCTCGCCCTGGTGGTGGTTGGTCAGGGCGGTGCAGAAGGCCAGGCAGTGGGTGAGCAGGGTGTCGCCGTCGGGGCGGGGGCGGCCGAGGTTGGCGCGGATGTCGGCGAGGCGGCGGCGCAGGTCCTGGTGCGCGCGGGAGAGTTGAAGGCTGAGGGCGGCCGTACGGCCGTTGACGGGGGAGGCCACGGGTGGCGGTCCCTTCGGTTCCGCACCTCCATGCCTGACGCGGTCCGTCACCGGCACGCGATGCTGGCGCCAGCAGATCACGCGACCCGATCGCCGGGCAAGCGCGCCCGCGGCGGCCCGGCGGGCGCGGTCCCGGCTCCGGAGGGCGCGGTCCCGGCTCCGGCAGGCGCGGGCCCGGCTTCGGCGGGCGCGGGCCCGGCTTCGGCGGGCGCGGCGGCCCGGGCGCGCGGGCGTCCGAGGAGGATCCCGGCGGCCACCAGCGCCAGCCCCACCCCCTGCCGCACCCCGAACGGGTCGCCGTCCAGCGCGGTGCCCAGCAGCACCCCGGCCAGCGGGTTGAGCAGTCCGAGCAGGCCCACCGTCCCGGCCGGCAGGTGGCGCAGTCCGGCGAACCAGCAGGTGAAGGCGAGGGCGGTGGCGATCAGGGTGGTGTAGGCGAAGGCGAGCAGGGTGGGGGTGTCCAGGGGCGGGGGCGCGCCCTCGGCGGTGACGGCGAGCGGCAGCAGCATCAGGCCGCCGGCGGTGAGCTGCCAGGAGGTGGCGGCGAGCGGGTCGGCGCCCTCGCGCCAGCGGGCGGCCAGCACGTAGCCGACGGAGGAGACGAGCATCGCCCCGGCCGAGGCTGCCAGGCCGGTCCAGCCGATCCCGCCGCCCGCACCCCCGCTCCCGCCTCCGCCTCCGCCTCCGCCTCCGCCGAGCAGGGTCAGCGCGACGCCGGCCAGGCCCGCCACCGCCCCCGCGAGGTGGGCGCGGTGCGGGCGCGGGCCGGCCAGGGCCCAGGCGGTGAGCAGCATGGCGAGCGGGGAGGCGGCCATGACGGTGGCGGCGGCGCTGGTGGGCAGCAGCTGGGAGGCGAGGTAGAGCAGGACGAAGAAGACGGCGGTGTTGAGCAGGCCGAGCAGGGCGCTGCGCCACCACCAGGGGCCGCGGGGGCGGCGGCGGGCCAGGGCGAGCAGCAGCAGTCCGGCGGGCAGGGCGCGCAGGACGGCGCCCCACAGGGGGCGGTCGGCGGGCAGGTAGGTGTGGGTGACGTAGTAGTTGGCGCCCCAGGCGAGCGGGGCGAGGGCGGTCGGCAGTACCCAGCGCGCATTGGCTTCCATGGAAGACAATATAGCTTCCTTGGAAGCTACTCGCGCTACACTGGCCACATGGAGCACTCGGAGCACTCGGAGCAGCAGCCCGCCGCCGGTCACGGCGACCACGTCGCCCGGATCCAGGCCCAGTGGCGGCGCGAACGCCCCGACCTCGACGTCTCCCCGCTCGCCGTCATCGGCCGCCTGCACCGCCTCGCCGACCGCCTGACCGCCGAACTCACCCTCGTCTACCAGCGCTACGGCCTCAGCGAGGGCGAGTTCGACGCACTCGCCGCACTGCGCCGCGCCGGCGCCCCGTACGAGCGGGCCCCCGGCGAGCTCGCCGCGCACACCATGGTGACCACCGGCGCCATGACCAAGCGGATCGACCGCCTGGAACGCGCCGGACTGGTCACCCGCCGCACCGCCGAGGACGACCGGCGCGGGCGCGTCGTCGCCCTCACCGACGCCGGCCTGCGCCTGATCGACGAGGCGTTCACCACCCACATCCGCAACGAACACCGCCTGCTCGCCCACCTCGCCCCCAAGGAGGCCGCCGCCCTGCAGACCCTGCTCACCGCCTGGCAGACCCGCCTGGACGGCACCGGGGAGCCGGGCGACGGCCGGTGACCGCACCGGGCCCGCACGCCCGTCCGGCGCCGCCTCCCGTCACCTGCCGCCTGCCGCCCGCCGCTGCCCGTCCGCCGCGCCGACGCCAGCGACAATGTGACCCATGACCAGCACACCGCCGCCTCCGGACCCACCGTCGCCCTCCGCCCCTCCCCCGCCGGGCTGGGAGAACCCCGCCGTCCGGGCCGACCGGCGCCTGGTGGAGATGCTGCAGGAACTGCGGGTGCTGCAGACCGGCGTGCAGATCGTCTTCGCCTTCCTCCTCGGCATCGCCTTCACCCCGCGCTTCGCCGAACTCACCGACCCCCAGCAGGACATCTACATCGCCACCCTGTTGCTGACCGTCGTCGCCGCGGCCGTCCTCGCCACCCCCGTCGCCCTGCACCGCGGCCTGTACCGCCACCCCGGCAAGGCCCGGATCGTCGACGTCTCCGCCCGCATCGCCCAGGGCGGCCTGCTGCTGCTCGCCTCCGCGCTGACCGGCGCCGTCCTGCTGGTCCTCGACGTCGTCCTCGGCACGGCGGTGGCGGTACCGATCGCCTGCGTCATCGCGCTGATCTTCGCCGTTCTGTGGTTCGTCCTGCCCTGGGCCGTCCGCCGCGCCACCACCCACGACCACGCCTGACGCCCGCGCACCCGCACGGCCACCCAGCCGCACAGCCCCGCAGTCCGGGAGCGGCCCGCCCGCTTCCGCCGCCCGCGCTGGGGAACGCGGGCGGCGGACCACGGACCGGGCCTTGGGCCGGCTGCCGACGCCGGGGGCCGGGCCGGGAAGGCGCACCCACACGCCGCCTCCCCACCCTGCAGAGCCCACCGGCCCCCCGAACCGCTTACCGCCCCCGGTGCCCCTCGCGCCCCGCACCGGGGGCGGAGGCGAAGGCGTCCACCGAGGCGGCGACCCGCAGGCCGGGTTCGGGGCCCGCCCGGCCGGCACACGGGCGCAGGCCTCATCGCCCCCGACGGCTCGGACCGGGTGCACCCCGGCCCGGTGGCGGGCCCCGACGAACGACCGGCCGAACCGGCCGTCCGGGCCCTCACCGCCTGGGCCGCCGGAGCTACCGGGGTCGCCGGAGCCGTCGGGGCCGCCTGGGCTGCCGATGGCGCACCCTGCCACGAGTGCCACGACCGCCCGCAGGCTCGCACACAGGATCCGGCCGGCCGCCGCGCCGCGCGGGCCCGCCCCTGCCGCCCGGACAGCCCGCCGCCCCGGCCGGACCACCCGCGGGCCACCCCGCCGGACCCGGCCGCACCCCCGCCCGCCTACCGTGACCGCATGCACACCGACGACAGCCCGTGGGACGTCCTGCTGATCGGCGGCGCCTCCGGGATCGGCAAGAGCCGCGCCGCCGCCCACCTCGCCGCCCGGCACGGGGCGTTCACCGTGGAGTTCGACGACGTCGTCGCCGCCCTGCAGGCCGCCACCACCCCGGCCACCCACCCCGGCCTGCACCACTTCTCCGCCCCGGACGGCACAGGGCCCAGGAGCGCCGACCGCGTCCTGGAGCTGCAGATCGCCACCGCCCACGCCCTGGACGAGGCCCTGCTCGGCGTCGTGCGCAACCGCCTCACCGTCGACGTGCCCGCCATCGTCGAAGGCGACTACCTCACCCCGGCCGCCGCCGCCCGCGCCACCGCCGAGGCCACCGGCCAGGGACACCGGGTGCGGGCGGTCTTCCTCCACGAGGGCGACCCGGCCCGCATCGCCGCCAACTACGCCGACCGCGAGCCCGACGGCGGCCCGCAGCCCGAGCGTGCCGCCGTCAGCGCCCGCTACTCCGCCTGGCTCGCCGCCCAGGCCGCCGCCCACACCCTGCCCGTGGTCGACTGCCGCCCGTACGCCACCCTGCCTGCACGCCTCGCCGCCGCCCTGGCCTGACCGACCCGGGGGCCCCCGGCGCGGGGCCCCCGGTCCCGGTGCCGGCCTTGGTGTCGGCCTTGGTGTCGGTGACGGGCATCCCCTTCGTCAGGGCCGACGGTAGGCCCGCCGGCTGGGCCGTCGACCCGCACGGGGCAACGAGACCCGGTCCCGAAGGTTGCGGCCGCGAAATGTCCACACCACGCCCGGAGCAGCCGAGTTGGAGCCGGACGGCGGGCCGTCGGCCGGGGCCTGGCCTCCCCTCCCCGGGGGAGGAAGCGGCGGTGGAATCGTCCTCAGGCGCGAGCGGCCATCGGCCCGGGCGCGGATGTGGCGGCCGGGGCACCCCTGGAACAGTGCGACGTGAGCGCGCACTTGGCCGCCGTCCCCGCTCCGAGAGGTCCGTTCATGCCCCAGGTCGACGTCCGTCCCCCAGCCCCCGCGGCAGCCGATGTCCCGCCACCGCCGCGCCGAGCCGTCCGGGCCGCCCACGCGTCCGCGCTGTCCGCGACCGTGGGCTTCATCCCGCTGCACGCCGTGTGGGCACTCGGCGTCCCGCTGTGGGCCGACGAGGCCAAGTTCCGCGACTGGTACGCCGGCGGCGGCCAAGCCTGCTCACCCTGGGCGCGATGGCCGCGCTCGCCGGCGTCCTGACACTGAGCCTGGTGCGGCCGTGGGCGTGGTGTTCCCGGGCTGGGTGCCGCTCGCCGGCGGACGCCGGGTCCCGCACCGGACCCTGGCCGCCACCGCGTTCACCGTCGCGACGTTCCTGCTGCTGTACACCGCCTGGGCCGCCGCACTGACCGTCGTACAGTGGAACGAGCCGGGCATCTTCAGCCGCTGGATCGTCGTCTACGGCATCCCGCAGTTCCTGCTCTGGGGCTTCGTCCTGCTCATCGCCGCACGTTCCTACCGCAGCCGCACGACGCCCCGCCCACCCGGCCCGGTGCGCTGGAACCTGTGTTTCAGAAGTGGATCTCGCGGTGAGGGAATCGCGCATGGTGCGGCGCGGGCTACCTCTGCCGTTGAACGACCGCGGTGCCGCCGTCCAAGTCGATACCTGTGCGAGGTGGGGCGCCGGCATGGTCGTCCCACCTGACCAGTCCGCCGCTGCTCGATGTGCACGCGCCGGCCGGCATTGCAGAAGGCGTGCAACTCCTCGGTCGCGGTGGCGCCGAGGCCGAGCCCGCTGCTTCGCGGCCGATCCGTTGCGTCGGCCGGCTCCGAGGATGGGCGGACGGCACTCCCAGTCCTGAACTCGACTGCGGACCGGGACGGTTGGCGTCGCGCAGGGCGGGCAGAGCCGATTCCGGGGCACCACACGACCGAGGGGGACGGATCTGATGCCTACAGCCACGCCATCGGACGGTTCGGACAGACCGGACCGGTCCCGAACTCGCGTTCCGGTCCAACCGCGGACGACTCCCGCTGAGACTGCGGCTCCACGACGGCCACGGGCCGGTCTGCTGACACAGTTCGTCCTGCAGTTCATCTACATTCCGCTGGGACTTCTGCTCGTGATCGGCTGGGTAGTCGTGCTGTTCTGGGGGGCTTCCCTCGGTGGCGGCGGTGGCAGTGGCTCTGATGCCGCCGATCTGTCCGAGATCCTGGTCGGGTTGTCCGGATCCGGGATCTCCTGGCGTCGCCTGCGCATCGAGTGGAACGGCAAGCCCGAGGAGTGGGAGCCATTCACCGAAGGACTTTTGAAGGACCGGTTCGCCAAAGCCGAGAAAAACAGCGGCTGGCGCCCGCCCGAGCTGCCGCCCAGCGGTGTGCGCCAGGCCGTCACGGGCCTCGGGCGCCACCACTACCGTGCTCTGGCCCCGACGCGGGTCGAGCAGTTGGCCAAGCGGCACGGCTGGTCGGTGGACTGGGCGAAGTGCAGGTCGGTGCAGGGACAGCTGCACCTTTTCCGCCTCATCCCGCCCCCGAAGCAGATCGGTGTACCCGATCCGTACGGGCCGCCGCCCGCGCCCCGCACGCCGTGGGGTCCGATGCGCTGCCGAGCGGTCGTTCCACTGCTCACCCTCGCCCTCGTGCCGCGGGTGCGCCTCCTGGAGCTCCGCCGCAGCCCGAACGCGTATGTGCGCCACCTGCGCAAGCACCTGGAGACACGATTCCGGGCCGAGCTGGCGCGCGAGCGCAGGAGGGACAACTACCGGTTCGACGAGGCGGGCCGGGTCCTGCGCCGGGTCAGCGTCAGGACCTGGCACTTCCGGGGCGCGGGCGCCGGAGCCGTCCTGCGGGTGGCCGCCGAACACGGCTGGAAGCTCGACCACTCGTTCCCCGCCGATCCGCAGGGCACCGTTCATCTGTGCCTCCTGGACAGTGGCCGCCGCCGGAGACGCTGACACCACGCGCGCGTGGCAGCCCGGTCCGGCCGAGCTCACCGCAGTCCCCCTCGACCGACTCAAGGTCCTCGTACGCAACCAGCTCAACGTCTGCCGTACCCGCCCGACACCCTCGACGGCTTCGTTGCCGACACCGGCCTGACCCCCGACGGACCCCGGATCAGGCCGCGCGCTGACCGTGCAGGAGGACGGGCAGGGCGCAGCCGGCCAACGCCTCGGTGATGCGGGCGAACTGGGCGGGGGCCGTGCAGCCCGGCAGGTCGTTCACCGGGACGAAGCGGGCGCCGAGCAGGCCGCTGCGGTGCTGCGGCGGAACGCTCAGGCGGGCGTCGTCGCGCACGGTGCCGCCGTCGAAGACCAGGTTGAGGCGTTCCAGGTAGCGGTCGGCGGGGGTGAAGTCGACCGCGATGATGCCGCTCAGGCGCAGGTGCAGGCCGGTCTCGGCGTGCAGGTGCCGGGCGGCCGCCAGGTGCGGCGGCTCGTTCGGCTTCGCGGCGCCGCCGGGCAGGATCATGCCGTCCATGTAGTCCGGGTCGACCAGCAGCACGTCCCCGCGCCGGTTGCGCACGAGGACGAGACAGCCCAGCCGGCACACCGGCGACTTGGCGAGGAGGCGGGGGTCGCGCATCGGGCAGTTCACTTTCTCAAGGTGGCGATGAGCACGGAGGAGAAGCCCGCCCACCACAGCAGACGGGCCAGGAGTTCAGTCGTCGTACGTCAGACGCTCGTACCGCAGCCCCTTGCGCAACAGGTCCACGATGCGCAGCAGTTCGAGCGGCCGGGCCGAGCCCAGGTCGACCAGATAGTTGCCCGTCCGGCTCCCGTACTCCCAATCCACCGCCACCGACGGCAACTTCACCCCACCGAGCGCGAGCACCGACACCAGGTCCTCCACCACGGAGGCCACCCGCCGGCGCTGCTCGGCCGTGACCCGGGAGAGCACCGATCCCATCACCGCTCCCCCGGCCGCTTGTGGACCTCGAACACGCGCCAGGCGTCGTAGGCGTCTTCGAAGAAGGTGAACGAGACCGGCTCCCCGGAGGCCTCGCACAGCCACTCCCCCGTGATCTCGTTACGGACCCGGTAGCGGCGCGACTCCGGGTCGAGGCGCACCCCGTACCCGTGCGAGCGGGGGATTTTGTGATTATCCATCGGATTTGACCTTCTGCAGTCGAGCACTCACCTTCTGTAGGGAAAGGGTTGCGGAGAGATCCCCCCGTAGGGAAGCATCTGAAATCGCCAGTTCAGCACGGTTCAGTTGGGAAGCATCATGAACCGCAAGGATCTTGATCCCACGTCATCGCCCTACGCCCCCCTCGGGATGCAGCTCCGCCGCTTCCGCGACGCGACCGGGATGACCCAGGACGAGTTCGGGGAGGTCATCTCCTACTCCGGCTCCTACATCTCCAGCGTCGAACGCGGAGTCCGGCGGCCGAGCCGCCGCTTCGTGGAGATCGCCGACAAGGCGCTCGCCACCGGCGGCACCCTCGCTCTGATGCTCGACCAGCTCGAACACAGCATCCTGATAGAGGGATTCCCCGAGTACGCCGAACGGGAGGCCGAAGCAACAGCACTGCGGCTGTTCCAGATCGGGGTCGTCTCAGGACTTCTGCAGACTGTCGACTACGCCACCGCATACGAGCAGGCATTCGTTCGACGTGGCACGGTCACCCAGCAGCAAGCCGACGAGCGCCTCCGCTTCCTCATCGCCCGCCAGGAGAAGGTCAACCGGCCGTCGCCACCCCACGTCCACGCCGTTCTCGACGAGTGGTGCCTGCGGCGCCCCATCGGTGGACCGGCCGTCATGCTCGGCCAGTTGGCACGGCTGGAAGAGCTGGCTGCACGACCGAACATGACCATCCAGGTGACTCCGATCGGTCTTGGGGAGAACCGGCCGTTCGCCCACCCGGTGACGATCCTGACCCTGCCGAATCGTTCGCTTCTCGGCTATTCGGAGACCCACCAGCGCGGCTTTCTGGAGCGCGACGCGGAAACGCTTGCGGGCTGGGCCAGGGAGTACGATCGGCTGCAGGTTGAGGCGCTGCCACTGGCCGCGTCGCTTGAGCTGATCCGCGCAGTACGGAAGGAATTTGAACGTGCATCTTGACCTATCCGGCGCTCGCTGGCACAAGAGCACCTACAGCGGCGGCGGCGGCGAGTGCGTCGAGGTGGCAGACGGGTTCACCGGTATCGTCCCGGTCCGCGACTCCAAGGACCCGAGCGGCCCGGCACTCGTCTTCCCCTCCTACGCCTGGCAGTCCTTCATCACCGCTGTCAACACGGGCGAATTCGACGTCTGACAGGCCTACTTCGCACCGGAGTGGGAAGTCGTCACCATCGACTTCCCACTCCGTTCGCACAGCCCGACCAGGAGGGAACCGCCATGGACCTGACCCCCATCACCGCTTGGCGCAAGAGCACCTACAGCGGCGGCGGCGGCCAGTGCGTCGAGGTCGCCGACGGCCTCACCGGCATCGTCCCGGTCCGCGACTCCAAAGACCCCGACGGCCCGACCCTCCACTTCCCCTCCCCCGCCTGGCAAGCCTTCATCACCGCCCTCCGCGCCGGCGAACTCGACGCCCGCTGAAACCGCCTGCGCCCCGCCCCGCTGCCCCGCCCCGGCGCAGCGGGGCGTTTCCGGCCCTCGGCCTCTCGCGCTCGTGCCCGTGAGGGACCTCCGCGCAGCATCCCCGAGCACCCTGCACGGGGAGTCGGCCCCGCCGACTTCCCACTCCACCGCTCGATCAGGAGGGAATCCGCGCATGACCAGCAACTCCCCCATCACCTGGCGCAAGAGCACCCACAGCGGACAGGGTGGCGAGTGCGTGGAGGTCGCCGACGGCCTCACCGGCATCGTCCCCGTCCGCGACTCCAAAGACCCCGACGGCCCGACCCTCCACTTCCCCTCCCACGCCTGGCAAGCCTTCATCACCGCCCTCCGCGCCGGCGAACTCGACGCCGGATGACCATGCTTGCGTCCTGCTGCCCCCGGTCCGGGGCCGCCGGACCAGCCCGCACCGGGGATGAGACCCCCGCCCCCAACC
>NZ_JBHWBZ010000006.1:216768-223391 GCF_042735475.1 Kitasatospora sp. NPDC059577
CCCCGGGGCCCCCCCGCGGGCCCGGGCGGGCCCGGGGGGGCGCGCGGGGCGCGGCGGCGCGCCCGCCGCGCGCGCCCACCCCCCCCCCCCTTCCGGCACGGGCGAAGACCAGCCCGCACCGAAGCGCGGGCTGCGGCCGTTGTCACTCGTCGTCGGTGCTCACCGGGACATCGTCCTCCCGAAGGAGGAGGTGCTCCTCGCCGTCGATCGTGATCTCAGTGCCTGCGTACTTGCCAGACCGGGTCTTGTCCTCGGCGGGGGCCGTCACCTTGCCGTCCTCGGCGGGCTCCGTCACCTTGTTGTCGTCGGCCATGTCTCCTCCTTCCGGTCGACACGGTGTCGACTCACACCGATCCTGTCATGACTGACCGTCACTGAGCGATCACTCTCGACCGGCCGGAGGGAGCCGTGTCCCTCGAACTCGGCGACACCACGGGCGGCCGATGTGACGGTGGATCGAGGAAGAAGCTCTCGACGGGCCAGATCGTACGAGCAGCCGGCCCCCGGACAACCCGCGCGGGAAGTCGGCCCCGCCGACTTTCCACTCCACCGCCCGTTCAGGAGGGAACCCGCCCATGACCAGCAACTCCCCCATCACCTGGCGTAAAAGCACCCACAGCGGACAGGGTGGCCAGTGCGTCGAGGTCGCCGACGGCCTCACCGGCACCGTCCCCGTCCGCGACTCCAAAGACCCCGACGGCCCGACCCTCCACTTCCCCTCCCCCGCCTGGCAAGCCTTCATCACCGCCCTCCGCACCGGCGAACTCGACGCCCGCTGACGGTACTTGTACGCCGCTGCCCCGGCCCGGAGCAGCGACGTTTCCTTTCGACGGCTGCGGGGACCGGCCGCTTGGCCCCCCGCCCCGCCGCCCCGGCCTCGTGACGGCGGGGCCGTGTGCGTCAGCCGGCTGCCAGGCACCGGAGTGGGAAGTCGACCCCGCCGACTTCCCACTCCGCGCTGTCCGCGCCGTCCGCGCCTACCGGTCGGGCGGGCCGAACGGGGTGCGGTCGAAGGCGGGAGCGTCGGCGTGGGGCCGGTCTGCGGGCTGCCCGACGACGCCGGCCGGCTCGGTGGCGGCCTACGGCGACGGCACGCTGGTCGCCTTCGTCCGCTGTGACCTGCCCCCGCACGCCGCCGGGCCCACGACCCCGAGGCCCACGACCCCGAGGCCACCCGGCCGGGAGCACCGGGGCCGCCCAGGAGTCGTGGGCCCCTGTTCCGTGCCGGGGACGGCGACGATACTGGTCCCCATGGGGTTCATCGTCTTCCTCACGCTGCCCGGACTGGTGCTGCTGCTCACCACGCTCGCGCTGGTCGACCAGGTGCTGCTGCGGGCCGGGAGGGCCGGGCTGCTGCCCTGGCGGACCGGCGCCCGGCAGGGGCAGGTGTCCGCGACCGGCTTCGAGCAGCTGCACGCCACCTTCTCGGCGGGCAAGCAACACGAGCTCAAGGAGCGGCAGTCGGCGCTGATGCTGCGCGACGACGACGAGGACGGCGCCCCGCCGAACCGCACCGGGGTGGACCTGGCCCGCGGTTCGGCGGTGATCCGGCTGCCCCGGTGATCCCTCCGAGCACCGACCGCACCGACCGCACCGGCACACCTGCGGCCCCGGGCCGGGCCCCTGCCCCTGCCCCTGCCAGTAGGCGCAGCCGGGCCTGAGCCCCGTCGGTGTGCACCGGGCAGTTCGCGAACACCTCCGGCGCGGGCCCTGCCCGTCGGCGGGACGAGGGTCGGCCCGGGTCACGCAGGGCTCTTGAGGACATCGACGGTCGGCTCCCGTCGGGGTCCGGCCCACCGGGGGCCCGGAACGTGGCGAACAGCGCCCCGATATCCCGTGGTGCGCCGGGTACACCGGGTGCGCCGGGCACACCGGCCGGCATGTGTCCCCGCACGGGAAGTCGGCCCGGCCGACTTCCCGCTCCCACCGCCGAGCCCCCGCCGCACCGGTCCGGCCTGGTGTCCGGGTGCGGAGCGCCGGTAGCGTGCGCACTCATGATGCGCCCTTGGATCCTGTCGGTACTGTTCGCGCTGTGCGGCGTGGCCGTCGCGGCCTCGACGGCCGCACAGGGCAGCCCGGTGGCGGCGGCCGCGTTCCTGCTGGCGTTCACGGCGGCCGCCGCGATGAACTCGCCGCTGGTCTTCCCGAGGTCGCTCAGCGCCTCGGAGGCGCAGCGCCGTGCCGCGGCCGACGGCCGGCCGGTGGTCTTCTGGCGGCCGGGCTGTACGTACTGTCTGCGGCTGCGGCTCCGGTTGGGGCGCGATGCCCGTCGGCTGCACTGGGTCGATATCTGGCGTGACCCGGAGGGGGCGGCGGCGGTGCGGGCGGTGAACGACGGCAACGAGACGGTGCCGACGGTCTTCGTCGCGGGCCGGGCGCGCACCAATCCCCCGGTCGAGTGGGTGCGCGAGCAACTCTGCCCGTCCGTGTGACCCGGCCGGTGCCGTCCATCCCCCCGGGGGCCGCCCGGTGGGCCCGTCAGACCGGGGTGGCGAGGAGGGCGTCGGTGGCGGTGACGGTGACGCCCAGGTCGCGGAAGGCCTGGAGGGCGGCGGTGTGGGCGGGGGTGGAGAGGGCGGTGACGGCGTCCTCGACGACGGTGGTGGGGTAGCCGAGGGCGGCGGCGGTGCGGACGGTCTCGCCGACGCCGTACTCGGTGGTGATGCCCGCGACGACGAGGGCGGTGGCGCCGAGGCGGCGCAGGCGTTCGGCGAGGTCGGTGCCTTCGAAGGCGTCGATGCGGTGTTTGGTGACGACCTCGTTGCCGGGGCGGGCGTCGACCTCGGGTTCGAAGCGGGTGCGGTCGGAGTCGGGGCCGCCGTCACTGCCGTCGCCGAGGAGGTGGCGGACCAGGACCACGGGGCGGCCGGCGGTTTCGAAGGCGTTCTTGAGCCGGGCTGCGGCGCGGACCACGGCGGCGCCGGTGAGCGGGGCTGCGGGGCGGGCGACGATCCAGTGCTGGAGGTCCACCAGCACCAGGGCGGTGCCGGGGGCGGGGGTGAAGGCGGCGGGGTGGTCGGTCATCGGGACTCCGTAGGGTGTCGGCCGGCGCGCAAGGGCCGTGCCGTTGGGCAGGTGCCGTTCAGCCGGTGCCGCGCAGGGCGGCCGTGGCGCGCTCCAGGAGCGCGCGCAGCTGGGCCTGCTCGGCCGGGTCGAGGGCGTCGGCGAGGCGTTGTTCGACGTCCCGGGCCAGGGCGTCGGCCTTCTTCGTCAGCGTGCGGCCGGTGCGGGTGAGCCTGGCCACCAGCACCTTCCGGTGGACGCTGGAGGTCTCGCGGGTGATCAGGCCCTTGGTCTCCAGGTTGGCCAGGATCGTGGTCATGGTCTGCGGCGTGACCATGCACGCGCGGGCGAGCTGGGCGCCGGAGCGGCCGGCGGACTGCTGCAGGACGAGCAGGGCGACGTACTGGGGCACCGTCAGGTCGACGGTGCGCAGCACGCGGGTCTTCTCGGCGATGAGGGCCTGTTCGGCGCGTTTGATGGCGTGGCCGAGGCGGTGCCGAATGTCGTTGTGGTCGGTCATGGTGATCGTGCCCCTCGTCCGCCCCCGGTCGTCGACTGTTCGTGTTTTACGTTATATCAGGGCCCTGACACTCCGCCAGGCCCGACCGGGGCACTGTCCGGAGCGCCGTCCGGGCGGTGTGCTGGCAGGATGGGGCGGCATGGAACGAGTGCTTGGAATCGGCGGGTACTTCCTGCGGGCCTCCGACCCGGCGGCCCTGGGCGCCTGGTACCGCGACTGCCTGGGGCTGGACGCGGACGAGCACGGGCTGTGGCAGCAGGAGAGCGGACCGACGGTGTTCGCGGCGTTCGAGTCCGGGACGGACTACTTCGGCTCCCGCGCGCAGCAGAGCATGCTCAACTTCCGGGTCCGCGACCTGGACGCGATGCTCGCGCAGCTGCGCGCCAGGGGCGCGGACGTGGCCGGGCAGACGCAGGACATGGCGGGCGTGGGCCGGTTCGGCTGGGTGACCGATCCCGAGGGCAACCGGATCGAACTGTGGCAGCCCGCCTGAGCGGCGGTGGAACACGCCGTGGCCGAACCGGCTGCGGCGTGCCCGGCCGGCCGGTGTGAGACCTGCGGAATCCGGCCCTTGAGGCAGCCCGAAGCAGCCGGTTGCACTCGGCGAGGAGACCCCGGGCCGTCCCACAGCGGAACGGCCCGGGCGAACCGGGCAGGCCGGGCGGGCCGGGGCACAGAGTGTTCGAATCACCGTCGGCCTGCGCCGCCGTGACGCACCGTCCGTGGATCACGCCGGTCCGGCTCGTCCTGTGCGGCCCGGTCGTCGCCACCGGGCCGACGGCCGGGCCGCACGTACTCCTGCGGCTGCCCAGGGTCTGTCCGGCGGATCAGGCGTGAGCGTGATCCGCCGGATGCCGGAGTGACTCAGGCGGTCAAGAACTGAGCGATGTACTCGGCGAACGGTGGGATTCCGACTTCTGCACGGCGCTCGTCCATGCGCTCGGGTTCCCCGCAGGGCCACGGGATCGGCGAGCCGTCCTTCACGCCGGCAATCTGCGTGCCGTAGATCTGCTTCTGCCCTTCGTTCACGAGCGTGCGATCCCGCAGGAAGGCGAGATCGCACGGGCTGGCGGCGCCGTTGGCCACGGCCTGCTCCATCAGCCACAGCGCGCGCCGCTGAACGTCGAGCTGCCGGTCGGCGTGTGCTTGATCTGACGTCTGCGCAGGTCGCGACGATTGCGGCGGGAGCTGTACGCCTTGTCGCCGCCCAGGTGATCAGGGCGGGTGCGCGGACGGCCGCCGCCGGAGCGCTTGACCCGAACGCGCTCCAGAACGGGGATCGACTGGGGGCTGTCACCCCACTGGCCCGGCGTGATCAGTAGGGCCAGCGGCCGGCAGTCACCTTCGCCGGCCAGATGGACTTTGCCCGTCAGGCCGCCCCGGGAGCGGCCGAGTCCCTCATCGGGGCGGTGCTGCCGAGGCGTTGATCTCTTTTCGGGATCCGTGGTGCTCTGCGCGGAGCCCCGGCCGCGTGCTGATGAGCACGGCATGAGGTCGAGTCGACGCTGACCATGCTCCAGTCCACTCGCCCCTGAGCGTCGGCCAGCACGGCTTGAAGGATCTTGTCCCAGGTCCCATCTGCGGACCAGCGCCGATGCCGCTCGCAAACCGTCTTCCAGCTGCCGAACCGCTCGGGCAGATCACGCCAGGGCACTCCCGTGCGGACCCGGAACAGGATCCCGTTGATCACCTGCCGGTGGTCACACCAACGCCCGCCGCGACCACCCGATTGGCAGATGCGGCTCAAGCCGCACCCACTCGTCCCTGGTCAGATCTCCCCGCCCCACGAGCCAGAGCAACGATCCGATCGTCGGACAGTCACAAGATCTGCCGGACGGCCCCTAGTCGGGCCGGGCCGCGCCGGGTGCCGGGTGCACCGGGTCGGCATCCGGCACGACCCGGACGGGGCGGCGGCCGTCCGTGCGGTGAGCGACGGCAGCGGGACCGCGCCGGCGGTGTGCACGGCGGGACAGGCGCACACCGGTCCTCCCGTGGACCGGGCGTGCGGGCAGCCGGCCGGACAGCGCCCGCCCGACCGGGCGCAGCACCCGGCCACTCCGTACGGGCAGCGCCGCTGCGAAAAGCCGGTGACCCGCGGATCCGGCTGCCGGGCCGCCGGGGTTCCCGGGCCAAACCGCTGGCACCGGCGGCCCTCGGGCGGGGAGACTGCGGGGATGGACACTCCCGTACCGGACGTGCGCGTCCGCACCGTCGTGCCCGGCTACGCGGGCATGCACCCCCTGGTCGCGGACCTGGTGCTGCCCGAGGGCGCGTCGATGTCCGTGATGAGCGCGCTGGAGACCTCCCGCGAGCTGATCCGTCACTCCTACTACCGGTACGAGTTCGCCACCGTCGCCGTCACGCACGCCCTGTCCGCCGTGGAGCAGGTCCTCGCCGAGCGGCTGGCCGACGACAACGCCCCGCTGGACGAGCTGGTCCGTCGGGCCGCCGCCGCGGGGCTCGTCTCGGCCTACCTGGCGGGTGAGTTGGAGCGCGGCCTGCGGCTGCGCGAGCGGATCGCGCGGGGCGCGGCGACCAGCGCCGCCGTCAATCCGCTCAGGGCGGTCGACCTGGTGCGCGCCGTCTTCGACACCGTCGCCGCGGTGCTGGGCCCGGCGGCGGCCGAAGCGGACGGTCCGGGCGGTCCGGGCGGTCCGGGCGATCCGGGCGACGCACGGGGGCCGCAGGAGCGTCTGGTCCGCCTGTGGGAGGAGCACCGCGCCGCCGCGTTCCCGGCGAGCTTCCGCGGTGTGGACATCGACGGCGCGGACCTGGTCCTCCTGGACGCCGCCCTCTCCGCCCTCGTCCTGCGCGAGCTGGACGGCGGCCTCGACGGCGAGGGCGTCGCCGACCTGCGGGCGCGCGTCGCCGACCTCCGCGCGGTCGTGCCCCTGCTCGACGAGGAGTACTGCGCCGCCTACTTCACCCGGCTGCGCACCCTCGCCGATCTGGTGGCGGACCGTCACCTGCCGCCGGCCACGTGACCTCCCGCGGCCGGCCGGGGGCCCCCGGGTGGGCCGCGGGCGCCCCGCCGCCGCGGGGGGGGGGGGGGGGCCGCCGGGGGGGGGCCCCCGCGGGCGCGGGGGGGGGGGAGGGCGGG
>NZ_JBHWBZ010000007.1:0-5715 GCF_042735475.1 Kitasatospora sp. NPDC059577
TGGGATTGAACCAGTGACCCCTACCGTGTCAAGGTAGTGCTCTCCCGCTGAGCTAATCGCGCCTGGTGTGGCGGTCCTGCAGCAGACCTCGAAGGGCCCGACGTGCGCGATACTGGGATTGAACCAGTGACCCCTACCGTGTCAAGGTAGTGCTCTCCCGCTGAGCTAATCGCGCCTGGTGTGGCGGTCCTGCAGCAGACCTCGAAGGATCCGACGTGCGCGATACTGGGATTGAACCAGTGACCCCTACCGTGTCAAGGTAGTGCTCTCCCGCTGAGCTAATCGCGCGCACGGGGACGCCCCCGGTGGAACCGGGGGATCCTCTTGGAGGTGGAGACGGGATTTGAACCCGTGTACACGGCTTTGCAGGCCGTTGCCTCGCCTCTCGGCCACTCCACCAGGCAACACATGAAGAACGATCTTACACTGTTCTCCATCGAGCGGACGACGAGATTCGAACTCGCGACCCTCACCTTGGCAAGGTGATGCTCTACCAACTGAGCCACGTCCGCCTGTCTCCCGGGGGCCTCACCGGTTTTCCCGGCTGCGCTCCCTGGCGACGTGTTGAACTCTAGCGGATTCCCGGGCCAGCTAAAAATCCGTTCCCGCAGCGTGCCGAGGGGATGCCCGTCGAGTGCCGTCGCGTCGGCCTCCGACCGCGGTCATCGGCCGTCACCTGCGGCGCTCCCGGACGATCATCCGCAGGTCACCCGGCGCACACCCGCGCGACGTCCGTGGCTGCTCACGCCCGGGTCCGTACGCCCGGGCGCACGCACGGTCACACAGGGCCGGGCCCGCGCCCCCGACCTACACTTCAGGCACCGCCGCCCAGCACACCGCGCAGGAGAACCGTGTCCGGCCACCCCGACCCCCGCACCCCGCTCGCCCGCTTCGGCGGCCGCCTGGCCACCGGACTGCGCGACGTCACCTCGGACCCGGCCGCCCTCGACTCCTCCGGCTACTGGGCCGTCGCCTACGACTTCGAGGGCCGACTGACCTGCGCCCGCTTCGACGAGCTCCGCCCCGCCCCCGCCCCGCCCTCCGGCGCGGGCTGGCGAGGCCCGGACGCCGGCACCTGGCACAGCTCCCTCGACCGCGCCGCCTACGTCGCGGGCGTACGTCGCATCCGCGAGCACATAGCCGCGGGCGAGGTCTACCAGGCCAACCTCTGCCGGGTGCTGTCCGCGCCCCTGCCCGACCCGGACCTCAGCGACGTCGACGCCCTCACCGGCCTCCTCGCCCACGGCAACCCCGCCCCCTACGCCGGCACCATCCGACTGCCCGGCCACGGCGTCGAGATCGCCACCGCCTCACCCGAGCTCTACCTGCGCCGCACCGGCCGCACCGTCTCCTCCGGCCCGATCAAGGGCACCGGCCGCACCGAGGACGACCTCCTCGACAAGGACCACGCCGAGAACGTGATGATCGTGGACCTGGTCCGCAACGACCTCGGCCGCGTCTGCGGCACCGGCACCGTCACCGTCCCCGACCTGTGCGCCGTCGAGAAGCACCCCGGCCTGGTCCACCTGGTCTCCACCGTCGAGGGCACCCTGCGGGAGGACGCCGACTGGCCCGAGCTCCTCGCCGCCACCTTCCCGCCCGGATCCGTCACCGGCGCCCCCAAGTCCAGTGCCCTGCGGATCATCGACGCCCTGGAGACCGCCCCGCGCGGCCCCTACTGCGGTGCCGTCGGCTGGGTCGACGCCGACCGCGGCGAGGGCGAACTCGCCGTCGGCATCCGCACCTTCTGGGTCGACCGGACCGACCCCGGCGCGCCCGTCCTGCGCTTCGGCACCGGCGCCGGCATCACCTGGGGCTCCGATCCCGAACGCGAGTGGGCGGAAACCGAACTGAAGGCCGCCCGACTGGTCGCGATAGCGTCGGGCAGCGAACCCGACCACACCGGGGCGTGAGCCACACCGTCCACCGCCCCCGCTGAGGAGCAGCCCCGATGCACAACCGCACCACGAGCTGGGTCAACGGCGCCCTCGTCGACTCCGCCGACGCCGCCGTCTCGGTCCTCGACCACGGCCTCACCACAGGCGACGGCGTCTTCGAGACCATGAAGACCGTCGACGGCAAGGCCTTCGCGGTCACCCGCCACCTCGACCGGCTCACCCGCTCCGCCCGCGGCCTCGGCCTGCCCGATCCCGACCACGACCTGGTCCGCGAGGCCTGTGCCCGGGTCCTCGCCGCCAACCCCGCGCCGCTCGGCCGCCTGCGCGTG
The DNA here is from genome assembly GCF_042735475.1 of Kitasatospora sp. NPDC059577. NCBI lineage: Bacteria > Bacillati > Actinomycetota > Actinomycetes > Kitasatosporales > Streptomycetaceae > Kitasatospora > Kitasatospora sp. NPDC059577. Next base: position 2,228 of record NZ_JBHWBZ010000007.1, read on the forward strand.
ACCTACACCGGCGGCCCGGCCCCGCTCGGCTCCGAGCGCGGCACCACCGGCCCCACCCTCGTGGTCGCCATGGGCGCCATCGGCCGCCGCCCCGACGAGACCGCCGTCGCCGTCGTCCCCTGGCGCCGCAACGAGCACAGTGCCGTGGCGGGCCTGAAGACCACCTCCTACGCCGAGAACGTCGTCGCCCTGGCCGCCGCCCACCGCACCGGCGCCTCCGAGGCCCTGTTCGCCAACACCGCCGGCCGGCTCTGCGAGGGCACCGGCTCCAACGTCTTCGTGGTCATCGGCGGCCGCCTGCTCACCCCCGCCCTCGCCTCCGGATGCCTGGCCGGCATCACCCGGCAGCTCGTCATCGACTGGTGCGGAGCCGAGGAGGCCGACCTCCCGCTCGACGCCCTCCGGGACGCCGACGAGGTCTTCCTGACCTCCACCACCCGTGACGTCCAGGCCGTCACCCGCGTCGACGACCGCGAGCTGGCCGGCATCGGCCCCGTCACCGCCGAGGCCATGAAGGTCTTCGCCGAGCGAGGCGACGACGACCTCGACCCGTGATCCCCGCCTCCGGGAGACGGAACCGGCCGCGTGCCCGACCTCGTGGATAACCTCCCGGACAAGGGGAAGGGACCACCACATGACCACCACGCTGCGCCCCGAGGGCCCGGAGACACCCACCGCGGCCGGCGGCCGCACCAGACGCTGGCGGATCCTGTCGAACGGCCACCCGGTCGGCGCGCTGCGCACCACCGGCACTCCGCACGACGGCCGACTCTGGGGCGAGATATCGGAGTTGGAAATCACCGAGGGGCGCGGCCGGGGGCGCGGCACGTTCGGCGCGCTGGCCGCGGAGGAGGTGCTGCGCCACTGGGGCTGCACCCGGGTGGACGTCAAGGTCCCCGAGTCGGCGCCGATCGCACGCGCCCTCGCCGCCACCCTCGGCTACACCGAGCGGATGCGGTCCCTGTACAAGCGCCTCACCGATGCCCCCGCCCTGCCCGCCGGACTCACCGCGCGCCCGATGGACCCCGCGGCGCTCCAGGACTGGCTCGACGGGGGCACCGAACGCTTCGCCCGCTCACTCGTCGCCTCCGGACTCACCGAGGACCAGGCGCGCGCCAAAGCGGGCGGCGGCGGGCGGACCCTGCTGCCGCAGGGCACCGAGACCCCCGGCGTCGTCCTGAGCAGCCTGTACGGCGCCGACGGCGGGCCGGACCCCTGCGGCTCGGTCTGGGTGGCCCTCCACCTGCGTGACCTGCCGGACGGCGAACCGCTCGCCTGGGTGATGGTGGTCGAGGTGTCCCGGGCCCACCGGGGCCGGGGACACGGCCGCACCCTGATGCTGCTCGCCGAGCGGGAGTGCCTCGCCGCCGGGGTGCGCAACCTCGGCCTCAACGTCTTCGCCGACAACGAGGTCGCCATCCGGCTCTACGACTCGCTCGGCTACGCGGTCACCGACCGCCTCTACGGCAAAGCACTCTGACGTGCCGTCAGGACGTCCGCGCCGCCTCGATGACGGCCACGATCCGCTCCCGCAGCCCGTCCTGGCTCTGCCCGCCGTCCAGGCGCTCACCGCCGATCACGTACGTCGGCGTACCCGTGACCCCGATCGCCTTCCCCTCGGCCTGGTCGGCGTCGACGGTCAGCATGTGCCGGCCGTCGATCAGCGCGGTGTCGACCTCGTCGGCGTCCACCCCGACCTCCCGGGCGACCTCCAGCAGCACCTGCTGCCCCCGTGCGTCCAGGTCCTCGACCCGGGCCAGCAGCGCCTCCACGAACGGCCAGCCCAGCCCCTGGTCGAACGCCTCCTCGGCCGCCTCGGCCGCGGCGTACGCGTGCTTGTGCTTCTCGAGCGGGAAGTGCCGCAGCTCCACGGACAGTGCGTCGCCGTACTGCGCGCGCAGCGCCCGTACGTCGTCCAGCGCGGTGCGGCAGTCCGGGCACTGGAGGTCGCACCAGAACTCGAGGCGGGGGAGGGAACCATCGATCATTCCCCCAGTGTTCCACTAGTGGGCGTCCGCTCCGGCCGGCGGTGCGCCCGAGGGCGGACCGACAGGGAGGCACCGATGACCAGGACGACCGGACGCGAAGGGGTGGCCCCGTGCTGAGCGCGGCGATCAGCTTCATCCTCACGGCGGGCGGGGTGGTTGTGGCGGGCCTGCGGGCCTACCAGCGGCGCTTCCTGTCGGCGACCCGCTGGTTCGCGGTCGCCCTGCTGCCCGCAGGGCTCTACCTGACCGGCCTGTTCCCGCTGGCGAGCACGATCGGCCGGGCGTTCACCGACTGGGCGGCCAAGCTGGTCCTCGACCCGCGGGTGTGGACCGGCATCGCGCTGCTCGGCGTCTCCGCGGTTCTGCTGGTCACCACCCGCTGGGTCGGCCGCCGCGGCGCCGTCGAGGCTGAGCCGCAGCGTCCGGCGGCCGCCGGTCCCGCGCCCGAGCGTCCGGCGGTGGCACCGGCGCCCAAGGCGCCGAAGAAGCCGGCCGGGGGCAAGCGCGACGACGGCCTCGGCGACTTCGCCGACATCGAGGAGATCCTCCGCAAGCGCGGGATCTGACCACCGGATCCGGACGCCGGACCCGAGCGCGGACCCGGGGGAGAGGCCCGGGAGGACAGGAGTCCGGGGTCCGGAACCCCAGGCGAGTGCCCCCGGTGTCAGGCGGAGGGGACGGCTTCCGCCGAGCGTTGCCGCGCCCGGTAGGCGGCGACGTGCAGCCGGTTGCCGCAGGTGCGGCTGTCGCAGTAGCGCCGCGAGCGGTTCCGGGAGAGGTCCACGAAGACCCGCGCGCAGTCCGGTGCCTCGCACCGGCGCAGCCGTTCCCGCTCGCCGGCCATGAGGATGAAGGCGAGGGCCATGCCCAGCTCGGCCGCCAGGTGGTCGCCGAGCGCGGCGTGCGGTGCGAAGTAGTGGATGTGCCAGTCGTGGCCGTCGTGGTCGGTCAGCCGGGGCGTCGTCCCGGCGGCGGCGACGATCGCGTTGACCAGCTCGGCGGCCTCGGCGGTGGACTCCGTCCCGAACACCTCGCGCAGCCGGGTGCGCAGCTCGTGCACCCGGCGCAGGTCGTCCTCGGTCAGCGAGTCGATCTCGCTGATCTCCTGGCGGACCACGAAGGCGTCGAGCGCGGCGACGTCCGGCAGCCGCTCGGCGCCGCACACCTCGGGTGCGGTGTTGAGCAACTCCACGAGGATGCTCAGCGCGCACTCGGTGTCATGGGTGATCAGCACGTTGGGGGCTCCTCGCGCAGGGGGACTCCGATACCCCGCGTCCACGGTTACCCCAGACCATACCGGGCCTTGTGCCAGAAGGGCGGCGCGTTCTTTCGAAGGTGTGCACGGATCCCGTCAGAGCGTCCGAAACCGGGCGTCGGCCCGCGGTTTCGGCCTTCGAACCCGAGCGTGGAGCCGGTCTCCGCACGGCCAGTTTCCGAGCGGCCAGTTTCCGAGCGGCCAGTTTCCGAGCGGCCAGTTTCCGAGCGGCCCGTCTCCGCGCG